>JAUXXN010000263.1 GCA_030684755.1 Hydrogenophaga sp. | reverse complement strand
GAGGCCGATGTCGGCCTTGACGATGCCCCAGTGGTCGATGATGAGGGCGTTGGTCATCACCGTGTCTACCGCGCCCTGTTCGCGCGTGCGCTGGCTTTGCGCCATGCCGTCGCGAATGGTCTTGCCGCCGCCAAATTTGGCTTCTTCGCCGTAGCCACCTGCGCGCAGGGTGAAGTCTTGTTCCACCTCAATGATCAGGCCGGTGTCGGCCAAGCGCACACGGTCGCCCACGGTGGGGCCAAACATGTCTGCGTAGGCGCTGCGGGAAATCTGGGCCATCACAGGGCTCCTTGGGTCAGGCCGCGAAAGCCGAACACCACACGGTCGCCCGCGTAGTCCACCAGTTCCACGGTGCGTTGTTGTCCGGGTTCAAAGCGCACGGCGGTGCCGGCCGCAATGTTCAGCCGCATGCCTTGGGCTGACGGGCGGTCAAAGCTGAGCGCCGCGTTGGTTTCAGCAAAGTGGTAGTGCGAGCCGACCTGCACCGGGCGGTTGGCGGTGTTCTGCACCACCAGCGTGATCGTGCGGCGGCCGGGGTTGAGGGCGTGCTCGCCCGCGTCAATGAAGTATTCGCCGGGGACCATGGCGGTGCTCACTTCTTTGACAGCCACACGGCCACAGCCACCAGCGCACCCACCACCACAAAACCCAGGGCGTCTGTGGCGTGCCAGTGGCTGCCGAACAGGCCATGACCTTCGTGCGCCCAGGCGGGCAGGGTGGTGAGGGAAGCGGTCAGCGCTAGAAGTTTTTTCATGTCAATGCTCCAGCTCAAGGGATGGGTTGGTGCACGGTCACCAGTTTGGTGCCGTCGGGAAAGGTGGCTTCGACTTGGATGTCGGGAATCATTTCGGCGATGCCGTCCATCACGTCGGCACGGGTCAGCACGCTGCGTCCTTCGCTCATGAGTTGGGCCACGGTTTTGCCGTCTCGGGCGCCTTCCATCACAGCGGCAGAAATCAGCGCCACGGCTTCGGGGTAGTTGAGCTTGAGGCCCCGGGCGCGGCGCCGCTCGGCCAGCAGGGCGGCGGTGAAGATCAGCAGCTTGTCTTTTTCGCGGGGAGTGAGTTCCATGGCGTGTCATGTTTTCAAGGATGGACGTGCTCAGCAAATTCCGTGCCCCGCAGCGCATCGCGTGGTTCGGACTGCTTACAGCCGGGCCAGCAACTCTGCCTTTTTGCTGCCGTATTCGGCGTCGGTCAGCACACCTTTGGCGTGCAGGCTGGCCAGGCGTTCGATGGCGGCAAAGATGTCGGGCGAGCCCGCTTCAGCAACTGCTGCGGTTGGGTAGGGCGCAAATGGAGCGGGTGCGTTGTTTTGAAACGGGGCTGGCTGCATGGGCGCTGGCGCGGGCATGGGGGCCATGCCGTCTCGCGACACCACGGGCAGGCTGGCCACGTCCATCAGACCGTATTGGCTCGAAAACGACAGGCTGCCCCCGCCCGACTGCTGCTGAGAAAAGCCGCCAATTTGGTGGTCCAGCGTGTCGTAAACCGTGACCGACCCGTGCACCTCAATGGCGAGGCGCTGGGCCTGCGCAAAGTAGGCGTAGCGCACGTTGTTTTGCGCGCCGGTGCTGTTGGGCCAGCGCAGGTCGGCGGGCCACCAGTCGCCGCTGGTGCCGGGAGCGGGCGGCACGAACAGGCTGTTGGATGGGTTGTTCTGACCCCAGTTACCGTTGTTGCTGCTGTTGGTTTGTGTTTGCTGGTTCCACGGGTCGTTGCCGCTGCCTTGGCTCTGGCTTTGAAAGCTGCCACTGCGCAGCAGGTCGGGCTGGTTGGCGATCAGGTTGGCGAGTTCGCTGCACAGGTTGTCTACCCGGTTTTTCAGGTGGTTGTTGAACATGTCCGATACCATGGTCATGCCGCCGCGCATCCACTGGCCCGAGCCGCTGAACTCGGGGTGGCTGAACTGCGCCATGCTGCCGTTGCCGTTGATCACGGCGTCGAGCATGGACAGGGTGGCGTCGAAGCTGAAGCCATGGCGCAGGGCGATGTCGTTGAGGGTCTGCTGGCCCTGGGGGGAGAGTTGTCGCATGCTGGGTTGTCCTGAATGAGGGCGTGGGGCGTGAAGATGGGAAACGTTGCCTGCAAGTTTCGCAGATGCTTAAAACCGCCGTGGCACGAATGCTGCACAGGGTGACGGGTGAAGCCCGAGCCCATTCAATTCCACAAAGTAGACCCCATGGGCGATGCACCGCAGCGCATCACCCGCGTGCGCCGCGATTACAACAACTGGGTGGGCAGCGAAACCATGGAGGACTACGCGCTGCGCTACACGCCGCAGCGCTTTCGCAAGTGGAGCGAATGGCGCGTGGCCAACACCGCGTTTGGCGCTGCGTCGTTCTTGATACTGGAGGCGGTGGGTGCCACGCTGCTGGTGCAATACGGCTTCATCAACGCCTTTTGGGCCATTTTGGCCACAGGGCTCATCATCTTCACGGCGGGTTTACCTATCAGCGTCTATGCCGCGCGCTATGGCGTGGACATGGACTTGCTCACACGCGGCGCGGGCTTTGGCTACATCGGCTCCACCATCACCTCGCTGATTTACGCCTCGTTCACCTTCATCTTTTTTGCGCTTGAAGCGGCGGTGATGGCCTATGCGCTGGAACTGGCGCTGGACATTCCGCCGGTGTGGGGCTATTTGATTTGCGCCGTGGTTGTCATTCCGCTGGTCACACACGGCGTGTCGGTCATCAGCCGGTTTCAAATGTGGACGCAGCCGCTGTGGCTGGTGATGATGGTGGTGCCTTTTGTGGCCGTGTTGGTGCTTGATCCCGGTGCATTCGCCAATGTGGTGCATTACGGGGGTGAATCGGGCGCCGGTGTGGCGTTTGATTGGCACCTGTTTGGTGCGGCGCTCACGGTGGGCATTGCGCTCATCACCCAAATGGGGGAGCAGGCCGACTACCTGCGCTTCATGCCCGCGCAAGAGCCGGGCAAACCGCTGCGCTGGTGGGCCGGTGTGCTGGCGGGTGGGCCGGGCTGGGTGGTGCTGGGGGTGCTGAAAATGCTGGGTGGCGCGCTCTTGGCCTACCTGGCCATCAGCCACATGGTGCCGCCCGAGCGGGCGGTGGACCCGAACCAGATGTACCTGGCGGCCTACGAATATGTGTTCCCCCACTATGGCTGGGCGGTGGCGGCCACGGCGCTGTTTGTGGTGGTGTCGCAGCTCAAGATCAACGTCACCAACGCCTACGCCGGTTCGCTGGCCTGGAGCAATTTCTTCTCGCGCCTCACCCACAGCCACCCCGGGCGCGTGGTGTGGGTGGTGTTCAACACGCTGATCGCCTTCATGCTGATGGAGATGAACGTGTTTCAGGCGCTCGGCGAGGTGCTGGGGCTGTACAGCAACATCGCCATTGCTTGGATCATGGCCGTGGTGGCCGACCTGGTGATCAACAAGCCGATGGGCTGGTCGCCCAAGGGCATCGAATTCAAGCGCGCCCATTTGTACGATATCAACCCCGTGGGTGTGGGCGCCATGGCTTTGGCGTCGGCGCTGTCGATTGCTGCTCATCTGGGCCTGATGGGCGCGGGCGCGCAGGCGTTTTCTGCGGGTATTGCGATGGTGACGGCGCTGGTGGCGTCTCCGTTGCTGGCTTGGGCCACGGGGGGGCGGTATTACATCGCCCGAAAAAGTGCTGCCTGCGGGGGGCGGTCGTGTGTCGGCTGCGAATCGCGAGTGGCCGCCAACTCAGAAACACCGCGAATCGGGCTCTGCCCGTCCGCTGGTGTTGCCCCCCTTCAGGGGGGTGACGCCGAAGGCGGTGCGGGGGGTGTTCTCAAGTGCGTGATTTGCGAGCGCGAATACGAAGCGCCCGACATGGCGCATTGCCCCGCCTACCAAGGCCATATTTGTTCGCTGTGTTGCACGTTGGATGCCCGCTGCGGCGACCTGTGCAAACCGCACGCCCGTTTGTCGGTGCAGTGGCAGGGCGCTTTGCGCAAGGTACTTCCTAAGCGGGTGTGGCCCTACCTAGAAGCGGGTCTGGCGCACTACCTGCTGATCATGTTGGTCATGGCGCCGGTTTTGGCTGCCGTGTTGGGCTTGCTCTACCAGCAGCAGGCGCAAAGCCTGGGCGAGGGTTTGCAGGGCGTGACCGATGCCAGTGTGTTGAACGCCGCTTTGCGTGCGGGCTTTTTGCGGGTGTACGCGGTGCTCATGCTGATTGCGGGCACCGTGGCTTGGTGGCTGGTGTTGGCGCACAAAACCCGCGAAGTGGCGCAAGAAGAAAGCAACCGCCAAACCCGCTTGCTGATGCAAGAAATTGACTCGCACCGCCAAACCGACGAAGCCCTGCAACAAGCCCGCCGCGCCGCCGAGCAGGCCAACCAGGCCAAGACGCGCTACATCAGCACCATCAGCCACGAACTGCGAACCCCGCTCAACAGCATCCTGGGCTATGCCCAGTTACTGCAAGAAGACACCGGCATGGCGCCGCACCGGGCGCAGGCCATACGCGTCATCCACCGGGGCGGCGAACATTTGCTCTCGCTCATCGAGGGCACGCTGGACATTGCCCGTATCGAGTCCGGCAAGCTCAAGCTCGACGTACGGCCCATGGCTTTTGCCGACACCTTGCAAGAAGTGGCCAGCATGTTCGAGCTGCAAGCGGCCGCCAAAGGCTTGCAGTTCAGCTTTGACAGCGCCAGCCGCCTGCCCAACACCGTGCGCGCCGACGAAAAACGGCTGCGCCAAATCCTCATCAACCTGTTGGGCAACGCGGTCAAGTTCACCCGCGTGGGTCAGGTGTGTCTGCGCGTCACGCATGCGCGAGAAATGGCGCAATTTGAGGTACACGACACCGGCCCCGGCATGAGCGCCACCGATTTGGAGCGCGTGTTTGAGCCCTTCGCACGCGGCCAGGGCGAGTCGGCCAGCAATTCGTCCAGCACGTCGGCAAGCGCCAGCGGGGCCGCAACGGCGGGCCATGCCGGCACCGGCCTGGGCCTGACCATCGCCAAAATGCTCACCGACCTCATGGGCGGCGAACTGACCGTGCGCAGCACCCCCGGTGTGGGCACCGTGTTCACCGTGCGGTTGTTTTTGCCCGAACTGCATGGCGTGGTGTTGCAACGCGCAGCCCAAGCACCCGCCGTGACCGGCTACGTGGGCGAACGCCTGCGCCTGTTGGTGGTGGACAACGAAGAGGCCGACCGCGAGTTGCTGCAACGCTGGCTGGCCCCGCTGGGTTTTGAGGTGATGCTGGCCACCAGCGGCCTCGACGCCCTGCGCCTGCTCGACGGCCTGCAACCCGCTGCATCCGCTGCGCCCCACGCCATCTTCATGGACCTGGCCATGCCCGGCATCGACGGCTGGGAAACCGTGCGCCGCCTGCGCGCCAGCGGCTGGGGCGCGGTGCCGCTGGCCATCGTGTCGGCCAACGCGTTTGACAAGGGGCTGGACAACGAACTGGGCCACCGTGCGCAAGACTTTTTCGTCAAACCCGTGCGCCGCGAAGACCTGCTGACCTGGCTGGGCCAACGCTTGGCGTTGCAGTGGCTCACCGTTGCGCCCGTTGGGTCCGCTGGGCTCAATAGGTCTCATGTGCCCGATGAGTCCGCTGCGCTCAATGCCCCCGTTTTCACCGCCACACCCCGCCCGCCCACCCCGCCCGCCAGCAGCCCCACCGAACTCGTCCCCTTGCTGGAGCTGGTGCGCTTGGGCTACTACAAAGGCATCGTCACCTGGCTCGACGACTGGGTGCGCCAGCGCCCCGAACAAGCCGAATTCGCCCAAAGCCTGCGCACTTTGGCGCGCGAATTTCGCTTTGAAGTGATCGAACAGCGCCTACTGGCCCACAGCGCCAACCCGCCCACACCATGAACCCGTTTACACCGCGCCTGCCCCCATCCCAACCGTCCCCCAGAGGGGGAAGGAGCCAGACACCGCTGCGCCTTGACTCCCACTGCTTGGGGCTTACGCCAATCAGCCAAACCCGACCGAGAGGGGGTCTGACACCTCTGCGGCTTCACTCCCTCCCCCGCTGGGGGAGGGTTGGGGTGGGGGCTCTCCCCGAACCCTTGCAACCGTCACCATCCAGCCCCCCATGAATCCCCGCTCCATCACCGAACACCCCGCCACCCTGAGCAATGCCCTGGTCGTCCTCATCGTGGACGATGTGCCCGACAACGTGGCCCCGCTGCACGACGCGCTGGACGAAGCCGGTTACACCGTGCTGGTGGCGCTTGACGGTGAGGCCGCCATCCGCCGCGCCACCCAGGCCCTGCCCGATGTGGTTCTGCTCGATGCCGTGATGCCTGGGCTGGACGGTTTCGAGGTAGCCCGCCGCCTCAAAGCCCACCCGGCCACGGCCCATATTCCCATCATTTTCATGACCGGTCTGACCGAAACCGAGCACCTGGTGGCTGCGCTGGACGCGGGCGGTGCCGACTACGTGACCAAGCCCATCAAACCGCGCGAAGTCATGGCGCGCATGGGCGTGCACTTGCGCAGCGCCCGCCATGCCCGCCAGGGCGCGCTGGAGCGCAGCCAGGCGCGCAATGCGCTCGATGCCTTTGGC
>JAUXXN010000259.1 GCA_030684755.1 Hydrogenophaga sp. | reverse complement strand
ACATGGAACAGCGGCAGCACCGTCAGCACCGTGTCGGCATCCGTCATGCCCTGCACCTGTGCGGCAATGGCCATGTTGGCCAGCAGGTTGCCCTGGGTGTGTACCGCGCCCTTGGGCAGCCCGGTGGTGCCTGAGGTGTAGACCAGCAGCAGCGGTGTGTTCAGTAGGGTGTTGGCGGGCGTGCTGTTCGCATCGTGTGACAGCGGTTCTGGTTTTGGCGCATCGGGTACTGGCACATGGAGCACTGGCGCATCACGCACGGGCGCGATGGAGGATTCGCCGCCGACGTCCAGCGCCTGTACCGGCCACAGCGCCAGGGGCTTGGACAGCCGCTGCGCCAGATCGTGCGCGGCGGCAGTCAGCGTGTCGTCGTGTACCAAGAGGCTGGGCGTGCAGTCTTGCAACACGCCGCACCATTCGGCAGGCGAGAGCCGGTGGTTCAGCGGCACCAGCACCGCGCCCAGCCGGGCCAGCGCAAACAACAGCGCCAGTTGCGCCGGGTGGTTCAAGCCGAGCCAAGCCACGCGGTCGCCGCGTTGCAGGTGCGGGGCCAGTTGTACCGCGATGGCGCCCACGCGCTGGGCCAGGTCCGCGTAGGTCAGCGCTGCCCAACGAGCGCTGCTCACCGGCCCCGCCGGATCGCGCCAGCTCAGGGCCAGTGCATTGGGCCGTTGCACAGCCTGCAGCCGCAGCAACGCGTCAAACGACAGCGCGGCAAGCGCTGGCGCCGCCTGGCCCGTTTCAGGCAGCGGTGCGGCGGTATCGGGTGGGGCGCAGAGCCCGGGCGGTGGTGTCCACATTCACGCAACTTTACGCCAGCCACAAGCAGGCTTCACCCCGGGGTATCACCATGGTTCGTTTGATGAAACTTTCTACGGACGTCGTTAGACTGCAACCCATGACATCCCCTTTGCTGATGATTGAAGACGATGCCCGCCTGGCGCAGATGGTGGTGGACTACCTCGGCCAATCCGGGTTTGACGTGACCCATGCCGCCGACGGCGAAAAGGGCCTGGAGCACCTACAGGTCATGCTGCCCGAGTTGGTCATTCTGGACCTGATGATGCCGGGCATCGACGGGCTGGAAGTGTGCCGCCGCATCCGCGCCATGCAAGGCGATGCCTCGCGTGTGCCGGTCATCATGCTCACCGCCAAGGGCGACCCGATGGACCGCATCATTGGCCTGGAAATGGGCGCAGACGATTACTTGCCCAAGCCGTTTGAGCCACGCGAGCTGTTGGCGCGCATCCGTGCTGTGTTGCGCCGCCGGGGCGAGCCTGGCCAGACCAGCACCACGCGCAGCACACCGGTGTTGCGCTTCGGCTCGCTCGAAATCGACCGTGATGCCCGCACCGTGCAGGTGAGCGGTGTGGCCTGCGAGCTCACCTCATACCAGTTTGACCTGCTGGTGGCCATGGCCGAACGCGCCGGGCGTGTGCTCACCCGCGACCAGATCATGGAAGCTGTGCGCGGACGCGAGTTGGAGGCGTTTGACCGCTCCATCGACGTGCACATTGGCCGCATCCGCAACGCCATTGAAGCCGACAGCAAAGACCCCAAACGCATCCTCACCGTACGCGGTGTGGGCTATGTGTTTGCCAAACAGCAAGACTGATAGCGCCCGTTTTGTGCCATGACTGAACCCCGATGGATTCCCTGATCGGTCAAAAACTCTATCTTCGCATCTGGCTCGCCGTGGTGGCCGCCGTGGCCGTGCTGGCACTGGTGGTGGGCTGGCTCTGGCAGGTGGCGCTGGACCACGAGCGCGAACAAAACGCCAGCCGCGCCGGGCGCGAAATTGTGCTGCGCAACAGCGCGGGCGACATCGTGGGCCAGGCGCCCGCCCGCGCCGTGCGGGTGCCCGGCGAAGGGCTTGAATTTCAGGTCACCATGAAAGACGGGCAAACGCTTTACGTGCAACTGCCCCGCGCCAACCGCCCGCCCGGCGGCCCCATGCCCGCGCGCCGCACACAGGCTTGGCTTCAGTCCGCGCCGGGATTTGCCTGGCTGCTGGGGCTGGTGGCGTTGGCCGTGGCGCTCGGCGCCTACCCTATCGTGCGCCGCCTCACTAAGCGGCTGGAAGCCCTGCAAAAAGGCGTTGAACGCTGGGGTGATGGGGACCTGACCACCCGCCTGCCGGTGCAAGGCCACGACGAAATAGCCTTTTTGGCCACCCGCTTCAACGCCGCTGCCGAGCGCGTGCAAACGCTGTTGCAGTCGCACAAAGCGCTGCTGGCCAACGCATCGCATGAACTGCGCTCGCCGCTGACCCGCATCCGCATGGGGTTGGAGCTGTTGGGTCGCGACAGCGCCAGCGCCCCGCAGCGCCACGAAATGGCGCGCAGCATCGAAGAGCTGGACCAACTGATCGACGAAATTTTGCTGGCCAGTCGCCTCGACGCGCGCGACGCCAACGACGCCTCGGCCCTGGGTCCCACCGAAGAGGTGGACCTAATGGGCCTTGCCGCTGAAGAGTGCGCCCGCACCGGCGCTGATCTCGACATTGACCCCGGCGCCTCGCCCGTGCTGTTACAAGGCCACGCCCGCTTGCTGCGCCGCCTGTTGCGCAACTTGCTTGAAAACGCCCGCCGCTACGGCACCCAAACCCCGCCCGGCATGGGCAACGAATGTGCAGCAGCCGATGTGCGCCTGACCATGGCCCTGCTGGAACCGCATGCCACAGCACGGCCCGGCAAAAAGCTGGGTTCGGGTCCGGCTCAACCCGTGGTTGTCATCTGCGTCGAAGACCGTGGCCCTGGCGTGCCGCCCGATCAGCGCAAGCGCATCTTTGAGCCGTTTTACCGCCTGCCCGGCGCCAGTGAACGCGAGGGCGGCGTGGGGCTGGGTCTGTCCCTGGTCAAAACCATTGCCGAGCGCCACGGCGGTCATATCCGGTGCGAAGCCCGAGAGGGCGGTGGTGCCCGTTTTGTGGTGGAACTGCCTCTCTGAACGCCGAGAAGAGACGCGTTATTTGATACTTTAGAGGTTCACCAATGGCCACGCTCTTCATTTCAACGAGGTCGACGCTTGCATTTTTTACGAAATGTTTGCATGGACTCCCCCAAACAGGGGATAGCCGAAACTCTCGTGGTCGCTCACAATTCCGTCTGTTGCTGTCACAACATCACCAAAATCGAATTTAGAAAACAAGATATTCTGTTCAGAGCGTCCGAATTGGTCTCCCAACGACGTCCCCCAAAGGACTTTAAAAGCCACCGCAAGGTGGCTTTTTTTTGGTGCGCCCAGCATGGGCGCACACCTGCGGGTGCAAGTCCCGCTGCGAGCTGGTCACAGTGAGCAAAGTGAAGCGCAACTGCGAAAGGGTGACCGA
>JAUXXN010000249.1 GCA_030684755.1 Hydrogenophaga sp. | reverse complement strand
CGAATTTCATGGCTCATGTTCGCCAAAAATTGGCTTTTTGCCAAAGTCGCGGCTTCCGCCGCCTTGATTTGCTGCTGCAACTGTGCCTCGTAGCGACAAGCCAACGCCGCTTTGGCCAACTTGTCCATCAGCTTTTGCAGCGAAGACAGCAGCTCTGGGCGCAAACTGTGACCGCTTTTTTGCAGCACCAAAATGCCAAAATCCTCCAGCGCCAACACATGCAAGCTGGCGTCTTCACCCATCGATTGCAGCAGCGGCAGACCAAGCCAAAGGCCCGGTAAATCGCCCACTTTTGTGGGCAACACCTGAGCCGGTAGCAACGATAAATCGCGCAAAAAAGGGCGAGGCAAACTCAGTTGCCTCGCCCAGTTCAATCGATCCCCGTCGTTGGTGTACGTCAATACCGCTGCACCCTTGCAATTGAGCACCCGCATCATGGTGGTGATGGCCTCACGCAGCATCTTCTCCAGATTCAGGCTGTTGCCAATCGAAAGTGCAATTTCGTACAGCAGCTCGGTTTCTTGTGAAGGGTTCAAATGCGTATAACCTCCAAACAAGGGGTTGGCTCAGTGATCAAGTTGATGAGCTCGAGAGCAAGCCAAGCACCGCAGTTTTGTTGTAAAACTCCAGAAAGTCGTGGCCACTGTTGGCAATTTCTCCCAAGGTCAAGGCACCCACCAGCGGATAGTCGCCCGCCACCGCTGCAAACTCTTCCTTGATTTGATCGCCCATAAACAAAACCCGAGAAATGCAATCAATAAATAGCGCCAACCCAGCCGGCCCCCTGTTGGCTGCACCGTAGTCCGACTGGGCACGCTCAGCCGCTTGGCCTGCGGCTTCAATCAAACTGGCTGGGGTGCCATTCAGAATCCGAACAAATGCGCCTTCGGGCACCTCGCCCACACACACCAAGCCTTCACCATCGCGCAACATCAAGGGATCGCGCACCACCACCTCGGCATCCAATTTGCTAATACCCAAGGGATACGATTTGGCCAGATCAAAAAAATTGCTGTCGGTAAACACCTGACCAGAATGCGCCTCAACCACTTGGCGGTATTCGCTGAATGCGGGTTTCCAATCGAGTTGTTGCACCAGATTTTTGTGCGATTTGGTCACCTTGAATGGCTCGCTGATGGCCTGCCAACCGTGCGAAACGCCGACGCCGCTGTGCAACGGCAAACGCACCAGCAACGCGGCATCCATCACCAAACCATGGGGCGTCAACAGGCACGGCTTTTGTTGAAAAGACAAAGACCCCGCGCCTCCGCCCAAATGGCTTTGCGACACACCAAAATTCGCAAAAATATCTTGAATCAGTGTGGCAATACAAGTGGACAAACCATCGACCAACACCAAATGGGTGGCGGGTCCGGGCAAGTCTTCCCATTGCTCCGCCAGCGTGGCCAGCGGGGTGTCGTGGTCGGCATCGGGCTCGCTCAAATGGGGCAAGCAAGCCCATTCAATGGTTTGCTCCAACAATATCAACACCGCGCCCTGCGTGTGGTTTTGCTGACCATAAATAATCTGCGGAAAAATGCCCCCCACTACCGGCACCGTCGCACCCTGCAAAATAGGGTCCAGCACCTCGGGCGTCCAGCCATTGGCATCAGCGGCCAATACACAAATCGCTCGAACCTGGGGCTGTTGTGTGGCGTGCTGAACAGCAGCTGCAAATGCCTGCGGCGAGGCATCATCAACCCAAATTAATTTCATTCAATTGCTCCAATGCCAATAGACCTCAGTGGCCGACCTTCCAGCCGCTGCGGGCGCAGTATGGCACGGTTTTTGGGCGCTGTGCAGCCCTCAACAAGCGCTCAAATTACAGCAAAAAGTATGCCGAACACGGTGTTTTCAGTACGCGTTTAGGCGATCCGTGCGCTGCCCAGAGCCCGCCCAAACGCTGGGCGTGGCGTACTTATGTCGTACGGGGCAAGACCAACAAGAATTAAAAAAGGCCCCCGAAGGAGCCTCTTTTGTTGGGTTGGAGCCAACAGCCCGAAGGCTGTTCGCACCAGACCGGGATCAGACAGCCTTGGCGGCCTTTTTCACCATGTCGGTGGTCTGCTTGGTGGCGACAGCGAAGTTCGACTGAGCGGCTTCGGTGGCTTTCTTGATCGTGGCCTGGGCCGACTCTACGGCTTTCTGGCTGTTGCTCAGGGCGTTCTGGAAAGCGGCCACAGCAGCTTCGGAACCGGCAGGGGCGCTCTTGACGAGCTGTTCCACCGAGGCGCCGAAAGCTTTCTGGGCTTCAACCATTTTGGCTTCCATCTGTTTGGTGATGTCTGCGCTGCCTTCGGTGGCAATGCTCTGCACGCTCTGGAAGTAGGCGGTGGACTTTTCAGCCAGGGGCTTGAGCATTTCGGTTTGCAGGCTCATGAATTCCTGAGGAGTCTTCACGGCCATGGCGGCTTTGGCGTTGCTGAAAGACTCGCTCATGGCGGCTTTGGAAGCGGCCATGTTGAGTTCAACCAGTTTTTCTGCGCCGGTGAAGGCCTTTTTGAAGGAAGCTTCGAAAGCTTCCATATTGGCTTTGTTGGCGGCCATGATCTGTTCTGCGGGGTTGTTCATTTCGGTTTCCTTGAGGTAGAGTGGGTTGGTTGAGCCTTGCACACAGATCGGGGAAACCGATTTATGTTGCAGTGCAGCATGGATTGAATTCTACGGGTATTCCCGCAGATGGCAAGCATTTTTTGCTGCACTGCAACAAATTTAGAGGCAATTCCCC
>JAUXXN010000235.1 GCA_030684755.1 Hydrogenophaga sp. | reverse complement strand
CTGCGCACCGCTGGCCACAGGCGCCTGGGCGGCCTGTTGAAGCGCATGTGGCAGGCCCGCCAACAAGCGGTCCAGCGGCAGGGGTTCCATGATGACGCCGGTGGAAAAGGGCAACACCTGCTCGTGGTTCAAACCGAGTGCCCGTGCCATGGCGGTGCAGGTCTGACGCGCTACCGCCAAGCCCGGTTCGCCGGTGCCCGCATTGGCGTTACCGGTGTTAATGACCATTGCGCGAATGGCAACACCCGCGGCCAGGTGCTCGCGGCACACCTGCACTGGCGCTGCGGCATAACGGTTTTGGGTAAACACCGCGCCCACCGCGCAGCCTTCATCCAGCAGGAAAACCGTCAGGTCTTTGCGGTTGACTTTGCGAATACCGGCTTGCGTGACGCCGATGCGCACACCAGGGATTGCCAGCAGGTCGACCGCCAGCGGGGTATTGAGTTGAACAGGCATAGAAATTCCGTGAAATTGAGAAAATTCTGCGGCAACACCCAGTGTGCTCGGGTGCCTGCTATCAGTCCAGCTTGCCGTGGCAATGCTTGTATTTTTTGCCACTGCCACAAGGACAGGCTTCGTTGCGGCCCACGCGGGGCACCGCAGCTCCGGGCGCCGCGTTGGGCGCTGCATTGGGGGCCGTGCTGCGAATGGTTTCCACCTCGCCGGTCTCGGTGGGGGCTGTGTAGGTTACGTTGGCAATCTGTTCGGCACGCGCTTCCAGCTCTACTGCGGCCTGGGTCACTTGCTCGGCAGATTGCACCCGGACGTTCATCAAAACACGCGTAACATCGTTTTTTACGCTGTCCAACAATTGTCCAAACAAAACAAAGGCCTCGCGCTTGTATTCCTGTTTGGGTTGCTTTTGCGCATAGCCGCGCAAATGAATGCCTTGGCGCAAATAGTCCAACGCCGAGAGGTGTTCGCGCCATTGGCCGTCGATGGTTTGGAGCAACACCATGCGCTCGAATTGGGTGAAGTTTTCTTCACCCACAATCTGAACCTTGCCACCAAAAACGTCATTGGCGGCTACCCGGACACGCTCTACGATGTCATCAACGTCGATTGCCTCGGCTTCAGAGACCCAAGCCGACAGCGGCACGTCCACCGCCCACTCATCGCGCAAATGGCGTTCCAGCCCAGGCAGATCCCATTGCTCTTCCACACTGCCAGCAGGCACAAACTGGTGGACGGTATCGGTAAAGCACCCGTCACGCAGGGAATCAATCTGGGCGCGAAGGTTAATGGCGTCCAAAATGTCGTTGCGCTGTTGGTAAATCACCTTGCGCTGGTCGTTCGACACGTCGTCGTATTCCAGCAACTGTTTGCGAATATCAAAGTTACGCGCCTCCACTTTGCGCTGCGCGCTCTCAATGCTGCGCGTCACAATACCGGCCTCAATGGCTTCGCCCTCGGGCATTTTCAGGCGGTCCATGATGGCTCGCACCCTGTCACCAGCAAAAATCCGCATCAACGAATCGTCCAAGCTCAGGTAAAAGCGCGAAGAACCCGGGTCACCTTGGCGGCCCGAACGACCGCGCAATTGGTTGTCAATGCGACGCGACTCGTGCCGCTCGGTGGCAATGATGCGCAAACCACCCAAAGCGCGCACCTTTTCATGGTCCAACTTCCACTGCTGGCGCACCGCCTCCATGCGCGCGGCCTTGGTGTCATCGTCCAACGCAGCGTCGCCCTGCACCGCTTCCAGCATTTTTTCTAAGTTGCCACCCAACACAATGTCTGTGCCCCGGCCCGCCATATTGGTGGCGATGGTGATGGCGCCCGGGCGCCCGGCCTGAATGATGATGTCCGCTTCTCGGGCGTGTTGCTTGGCATTCAACACCTCGTGCGGCAGCTTTTCGGCTTCCAACAAGTTGGCAATGATTTCCGAATTTTCAATCGACGAAGTGCCCACCAACACCGGCTGACCACGCTGGTGACATTCGCGGATATCTTCAATGGCAGCGGCGTATTTTTCTTTCGTCGTTTTGTACACACGATCAAGCTGATCAGTACGCGAACTGATCCGATTTGGTGGAATTACCACCGTTTCCAAGCCATAGATTTCTTGGAATTCGTAAGCCTCGGTGTCGGCGGTGCCGGTCATACCCGAGAGCTTGCCGTACAGACGGAAATAATTCTGGAACGTGATGGAAGCCAGCGTCTGGTTTTCAGGCTGGATGGTTGCTCCTTCTTTAGCCTCTACCGCCTGGTGCAAGCCATCGCTCCAGCGCCGACCGGTCATTAAACGACCCGTGAACTCGTCAACAATGACGATTTCACCATTCTGGTTCACGTAATGCTGGTCGCGGTGGTAAAGGTGGTGAGCCTTGAGCGAAGTCACCAAATGGTGTAGCAGCGCAATATTGGACGGGTCGTACAACGAAGCACCTTCGGGCAAAAGGCCCGCTTGGCTCAGCAGCCTCTCGGCATTTTCATGACCTTGCTCGGTCATGTGAATCGAATGAGCTTTCTCATCCACAGTGAAATCACCGTGCTTGATCACACCCTCACCGGTGCGCGGATCGGCCTCGCCCTCTTGCCGCACCAACTGCGGAATCAATTGGTTAATGGCCACGTACAAAGGTGTCTGGTTTTCCGCCTGACCGCTGATGATCAGCGGCGTGCGTGCCTCGTCAATCAGAATCGAATCCACCTCATCAACGATGGCGTAATTCAAAGAGCGCTGCACCCGGTCGGCAGCCTCGTACACCATGTTGTCGCGCAAGTAGTCAAAGCCATATTCGTTGTTGGTGCCGTAGGTGATGTCGGCCCGGTAGGCCGCCTGCTTTTCGTCACGCGGCGCTTGCGGCAGGTTGATACCCACCGTCAAACCCAAAAAGTTGTACAGCCTCCCCATCCACTGCGCGTCGCGACTGGCCAAGTAGTCGTTCACCGTGACCACGTGCACGCCCTTGCCAGTGAGTGCATTCAGGTAGACCGGCAGCGTGGCGGTCAGCGTTTTACCCTCGCCGGTGCGCATTTCGGCCACTTTGCCATGGTGCAGCGCCAAGCCACCCACCATTTGCACGTCGAAATGGCGCATCTTCATCACACGCTTGCTGGCTTCGCGCACCACCGCAAACGCTTCGGGCAAGACCGCATCCAGTGCCTCGCCATCGGCCACGCGTCGCTTGAAAATCTCGGTTTGAGCCTTCAGATCATCGTCAGTGAACTTTTCAAACTGCGCCTCCAGCGCATTGATGCGCTCCACGGTCTTGCGGTATGTCTTGAGCAACCGGTCGTTGCGGCTACCGAAAATTTTGGTGAGGAAGTTTGTGGCCATACGTGCAGGCCTGTAACGGACACCCAAAGGTGGCATTCAGGCATTAGGGGATCGGAAGGTTGCGGGTGGCAGAAAGCACCAACGGCATGCCGTCAAGTTCCGCCGAAAGCTCGTTTTTCAAGAGCAAACACGCATTTTACCTGTGGCTTTTAAGGCGACCTCAGGGCTTACGTGGACGGATCTGTTGCAGTTGTGCTGTTGCCATGGACTCGCCTGCAGCCAAGAACCGCTGAGGGTCCTGCGGCACGCCAGAAACCCAGACTTCAAAGTGAAGATGGGGTCCAGTTGAACGACCAGTTGAGCCAACCTCTGCGATTTTTTGTCCGCGTTTTACGATGTCGCCATTTTTGACGTGCACCCTGGAGGCGTGGGCGTAGCGGGTAATCAACTGGTTACCGTGGTCAATCTCAACCATATTGCCGTATGCCGGATGGTACTCCTGCACCACGACCACACCACCAGCCGCAGCCAAAATAGGTGTACCCACATCTGCTGGAAAATCCAAGCCCGTGTGCAATGCAGACCGTCCGGTGAATGGATCCATTCGAAATCCAAAAGGAGAACCCGTACGCACACCAGCCACGGGCTGCTCGGTGGGAACCATGGAGCGCTGGATTTTTTGGTCAAAAAGTCGGGACTCCGCGACCGTCATCCAATCGACTCGGGAACTGCTGGACAGGTCAAGCCGCTCCATCTCTTTCAGCAACTCTGTCAGGGTGAGTTCGCGCTCTAAAACCAGCACACCACCCGCACCTGGTTCTTTTTTGAACTCGACAGGATTCATTCCAGCCAATCCGGCCACCCTTTCGCCAAGAGATTCCAAATGCATCATACGGGCTTGCATTTCACCGAGTTTGCGGGCCATGGCATCGAGGTTTTCGCGCATGAATACCTCTTGTGTATCCAACTTGCTCTGGTGCACCAAGCGACCCATCGACGCAAAACCTGGCCAGCCTTGGCGTACACCTTCGAGAAACACACCATGGTAAGCAGCCACTGAGCCCAGCATGAGCATGACGGATACCAGCAAGCCAACCCCGATAAGTTTGTACCCACTGAGATGAAGGGCCCGGCTTTTTGCCAACCAGGCATCCGTGATAATGATGTGCACAGTTCACCCTTTTCGAACATCCTCGTCACCCAACCGCAGCAGCCCACCGAATGCACACAGCTTCACGAATTCACACCATGCTTAGCCTAGAGCAGGCGGTTGGTGAGGCCCCAAGCCTAGCGGCATTGCAGGAACGTATTCGGGAATCACAACACTGCCTGCAAACAGTAAAGCCTTTGCTACCCTTGGCCTTGCGCCAGCACGTTAAAGCAGGCCCCGTGCAAGACAATGAGTGGTGCATATTGGTGAGTAGCGGCGCTGCATCGACCAAGATCCGTAACTTGCTGCCTGCGATGCAACAGATGCTTACGCACGAGGGTTCGCGGATCACTGCAATTCGGATCAAAGTTCAGATCATCAATCGCTAAGTCCGCTTTTCCGGTGCTCGAAACACAGGCATGCCACACAAATACCATGGTGCCGCTTGTCTGACTCGAACAGACGACCTATCGCTTACAAGGCGATTGCTCTACCAACTGAGCTAAAGCGGCGTTGAAGAGAATATTCTACTTGACCCGCGTGAGCTGCGGTCGCCCACCGCCGCGGGTGGGTCCATCGGGTTGTGGCGGCAATGGTTCAAATCCTTCGACAGGAACGCTTTCGCTCGAAACAGAACGCAATACACTACGCGCTGAGTGCTCTTTTGAAACTTCTGTATCACTGCCAACACCAGAAGCAGGTAGCAACTCCACCGGCCCTTGCACAGACAAGTGATCCGCTCCAGCTGACGGTGCTGGAAACGCCATACCTTGCCCATTTTCGCGTGCATAAATGGCTATGACGTGGCTGACCGGAACGGTGATCTCCCGCGCCACCCCCCCAAATCGGGCCTTGAACTCGATGAAATCGTTACCCAAGCGCAGTGCACTCGTGGCATCGACACCCACGTTGAGAACGATCTCTCCATTCTTGACGAACTCCATCGGTACTTTGACCGAAGCGTCGACTTGTACGGCTATGTATGGAGAAAACCCGTTGTCAACACACCATTCATGCAGTGCGCGGACAAGGTAAGGACGCGTAGACGGCGTCTCAGAATCAAAAAAATTCATGGGTACTGTTCATATTCAAACCCGACTCCATCCATCAACTGATGGGATGACGACTTATTTGCGCATGACCTTTTCAGAAGGCGTCAGTGCTTCAATGTAGGCCGGTCGCGAGAAGATTCGTTCGGCGTACTTCAGCAGGGGCGCAGCGTTCTTGCTAAGCTCAATGCCGTAGAAGTCCAAACGCCAGAGCAGTGGTGCAATAGCCACGTCCAACATGGAGAAGTTGTCGCCCAGCATGAACTTGTTCTTCAAGAAAACGGGTGCCAGTTGCGTCAGACGGTCCCGGATATGGGCACGGGCCTTTTCCAGCGTCTTTTCATTGCCCTTTGTGCTGCGCGATTCCAGCATGGACACATGGGTGAAGAGCTCTTTTTCGAAGTTCAGCAAAAACAGGCGCACGCGGGCGCGATCTACCGGGTCACCGGGCATCAACTGGGGATGCGGAAAGCGCTCATCAATGTACTCGTTGATGATGTTCGATTCGTAGAGGATCAAATCACGTTCGACCAAGATAGGAACCTGGCCGTAAGGATTCATCACACTGATGTCTTCGGGCTTGTTGTACAGGTCCACATCACGAATTTCAAAGTCCATGCCCTTCTCGAACAGGACAAAGCGGCAGCGGTGGGAGTAGGGGCAAGTGGTACCCGAATACAAGACCATCATGAGGGAGTCTCCTTAAAACAAAAACAGTGGATGCATACACACCATGCGGTGCAGCAAACCACTGTGGAACGATGGGCTCGCCTTGCGGCAGGGCCCGAACCCGGATCAGATTATTTGATGTCTTTCCAGAACGCTGCGTTCAAGCGCCATGCAATGACAGTGAATACCGAGAGGAACAGCATGACCCACACTCCGATCCGAACGCGGCTGTTTTGCTCAGGCTCGGCCATCCATTGCAAGTAGGCTACCAAATCACCCACGTTTTGATCGTAAGCAGAAGCACTCATGGTGCCCGCCTTAACCGGTTCCCAGCCCTTGTGCACCTCGATTTCGGCCCCGTGGCTGGTTACTTTGTCAAAGGTGGGCTTACGCTCGCCCTGAAGTTCCCACAGTGGGTTCGGCATGCCAATGTTAGGGAACACCAAGTTGTTCCAGCCGGTGGGCTTGGTGTCATCGCGGTAATAAGTGCGTAGCAGTGTGTAGATGTAGTCTGCTCCAGGTCCGTTCTTGCTCGATCGCGAACGGGCCACCAAGGTGAGGTCCGGCGGGTTCACCCCAAACCACTTCTTGGCCATCACGGGGTCCATGTTGGACTTCATCGTATCGCCAATTCTGTCCGTCGTGAACGTCAGATTTTCAGCTATTT
>JAUXXN010000234.1 GCA_030684755.1 Hydrogenophaga sp. | reverse complement strand
CGTGTACACGAACAACAGATTGAATGCTCAAGTGACATATTTATGTGTCATAAATCACAGACATACTTATTTCTGAAAGAATCATTTGTAACGAAACGGGAAAAGAGCATGTTATGTCCTCATTGTTTGCACATGAGTTTTTCAAGAATTTGTGGCAACTGCGGCGGAGAGCACGAACCATTGGCGAGTCGAATTCGCCGTAGGCAAGGCTGGAAGAAGCTTTTAGTCAGGCCAACCATCATGGCGGTTGTGATGGCATTTTTGTTGTTGCTGCTGGGTATTGGCTGGCCGGGTTTGACGGTCGGGTTTGTCTTTGGAGCCATCTTGGGCGCCATGTATCAGTTGCTGATCCGGGTCAAGCGTTTTCGTTGAAGTTGGTGTCTCTGCCCTCACAAAGCGCGTCCGACACCCTCTGTTGGTGCAGGTTAACGCAAATCACCCGCTAGGCTGGCCAATGTTTCGGGTGTGATTTGTAAGTGAGCGGGATAGTGGGTATGGTCGCAACCGGCCTTCACGGCTGCGCCGGCTTTGACAGACGCGCGCATGGCAGGCGTCAGTTCAAACCTCACAAAATGCACCGCGCTGGTTTTTTCGGCGTTCTCACGGTCCAGGTCTTCGTCGGCAATGGCGTACACACGGGCATGCCCTTCCACCTCCACAAACATCCGGTCTTCCACGCCGATCAACCGGGCCAGCTCGCGTTTGCGCTCATTGATATCGGTGTATTCGATCATCAGGGTGGCTTTCCAGTTGCTGCCGTCGGGTACCAACGGCGCGTAGGCTTCAATTTCTTGTTGGATGCCCTCTTCTTCAAAGATTTTTTCAATGCGCAGCATTTCCTGAATTTGGTAGCGGATGGTGGTCTCACTCTCAAATTGCAGGTTCAGGTGTTCGCCCAGCACCACGCTGCGCAGCTTGCGGTGCGCCATGATTTCTGGCTTGTGGACCTTGCGCCACTTGGTGTAGGCCTCCAGGCTCATGAGGCTTTCGGGGGTGATGTTGCCGGTAAGTTGCATGGTGTTGTCTCCAAATAGCGGGTGAAACGGGGCCAGACTCTGCGTGGGCTGTGCCGGGGCGCTCGGGTCACTTCAAGCCGTAGGCCTTGGCCACCAAGCTGATGGGGTGTTGCAATTCGGGGGCGCCCAGGCCGTTGACTTCGAAGCCTTGCGCAATGTGGTGGCCACCGAGCGGGCAGTCGGAGCTGATGAAATCGGGCTGGCTGCCGTCTTTCATGGTGGCCATGGCTTTGAACACCGGTTTGCCAATTTTCATGGCGGTCTGGTGGGTGGCTTTTTTCACGCCAAAGGTGCCTGCGTGGCCGGAACAGCGCTCAATGGTGTTAACAGTGGTTCCCGGGACCATCTTCAGCATTTCTTCGGTTTTTTTGCCGATGTTTTGCACCCGGCCATGGCACGGTATTTGGTAGCTCACCTTGCCCAGACTTTGCGGAAATTCGGTTTTCAGCAAACCGTCGCGTTTGCGGGCCATGAAGTATTCAAACGGGTCCCACATGTGCTCTTTCACCAGTTGGGTGTCTTTGTCGTTTGGAAACATCAGTGGGATTTCTTGCTTGAACATGAGCGCACAACTGGGCACCGCCGCCAGAATGGCAAAGCCGTCTTTGGCGTAATTGACCAGCACCGGGATATTCGCCTCTTTGCTGGCCTGCACAGACTCCAGGTCGCCCAGTTCCAGCTTGGGCATGCCACAACACTTTTCCTTTTCCACAATCACATAAGGAATGGCGTTGTGGTCAAGCACCTTCAGCAGGTCCAGCCCAATGCCAGGCTCGTTGTAGTTGATGTAGCAGGTGGCAAAAATGGCCACCTTGCCCGGTGTTTTGGCACCATCCACCACGGCGGTGGAATTGGCTTCGGGCGGGCCCGATCGGAATTTTTTGGTGGCCAGTTCGGGCAGCCAAGCGTCTTGGTCTACGCCCGCCACGGCTTCCATAAGCTTGCGCACGGGTTTGGTTTTGTTCAGCGCGTTGGC
>JAUXXN010000232.1 GCA_030684755.1 Hydrogenophaga sp. | reverse complement strand
CCGGTGCATTTGTCCGGGTTGATGTGCAGGACTTTCTGCATGTGAGGTCTCCTGGTGGGTAGCGGCTCTGCTTATGCAGCGCCATGCCTATGAAAGGAATTGCCTAGCCATTGTTGAAGGCTTAAGCCACTTTGCGTTCAGGGTTATCCCTAGTCAACCAAAGCGCATCTCACGAAATTCTCAAAATGAAACACAATGGTCCTTGGCATACTTGATGCTGTTTTCAGCGTTGTCACAGACAACCGAACAACAAACAGAGACAAGGCATGAACACAAGTCCGCTGCAGCCTGGCGCTACACCCACCACCGACCGCATGGCCCTGATCGAAAGCGCACGGCGTGCGGTTTTGAGCGAAGGTGGTTTGCACGCCGCGCCCTGGGTGGAACCCTGGATCGACCGCTCCTGGCGGCGCTGCCTGGCGCAAGGTTTTCGTCCGCAACAGGCGCTGGCGTTTCAGTCCGTTTCTGCGCCTGCCACACAACGCGCCATGGAGGCCAGTCGGCCGCTGCTGCACGCGGCAGCGCCCGTCATCCAGTCGCTCGCGCGGGCCATGGCCGACACCCGCTACTTCGCCATCTTGACCGACGCTCAAGGTGTGGTCATTGACGTGAATGGCCCAGTGGACCGCCACAACCCCCAAGCCAGCCTGATTGCCCGCGTGGGTGTGGACCTGTCTGAGAAGGCCGTGGGCACCACCGCCATTGGCGCCACACTGGCTGAGCTGCAACCCGTGTGGCTGCACCGTGGAGAGCACTTTTTTGACGACACCAGCGTCTACAGCTGCGCGGGCGCACCCCTGTTTGGACCCGATGGCCGCTGCGTGGGCATGCTGGATCTCACGGGCATCCATGTGGCCGAACGCCCTGCCCTCAAGCACTTGGTGGCGCAGTCCGCACGAAGCATTGAAAACGCGCTCACGCTGGCCCAGCCGCACCAGTTGCTGTTGCGCATCCACTGGCCTGGCAGTTCTCCTGATGCAGACAGTGCCGGCCTGGTCTGTGTAGATGCCGATGGCTTTGTCACCGGCACCAACCGCGCCGCCGCCGACATGCTCACGCTGACGCCCGGCGCGCCCTGGCCCCATTGCAGCGACGTGTTTGCTGTGCCGTTTGAGACCCTGTTTGATGACGCCCGCAGCGCACACGCCGCCCGCGAACTGCCCTTGTGGTCGGGCCTGCGGCTGGAGGTCTCGGCCCGGTTGAACACCGAGCGGGGCAGAGTTACGCCCCAGCGCCCCGCAGCGCGCTCTGCATTACCGCTCAAAGACGTGGAAACCGCGCTCATACGCAAAGCGGTGGAGGATGCGCGCGGCAACGTGATGGAAGCGGCCCGCGTGCTGGGCATCAGCCGCGCCACCGTCT
>JAUXXN010000231.1 GCA_030684755.1 Hydrogenophaga sp. | reverse complement strand
TCGGTGCCGAGCACCCAAACTTCTTGCGCGTCGTCGCCCGCGCCCTCCACTTCCAACTCGTTCACAAACTCCATCAAGTTGACTTGTTTGCGCACCTGCTGCGGCGGCTCGTAACCAGCGGCGATGGAATGTTCAAAGTCGAAGCCGTCAAAGGCCCAGAAGTAGCGATTGTCGTCGCGGTAGGTGGCGCTTTGCAGGTCGGTGCGGGGCTGGAACGTCGGCCCTTGGGTCAGTTCGCGGTAGCTGTGGGCCAGTTGCACGCCCAGTTCCCACGACACGGTGTTGTCGTGCGGCGCGGCCTGCATGCGTGGCAGGGCATCGCGCAGCAGGGCGCGGCCCTGGGCAATCCAGGGGTGGGCGTCTTCATAGGTGGGGTCGATCCAGGCGCGTGCCAGCCGATTCAGCCAGTCGCCCGCCGTGGCGTGTTGGGTGGCCTGTGCGGTGTGCAGACTGGCCCACAGCGGGCGCAGGCCGACAAAGCGGGCGATGGTGAGCGACTCAACCCGCGCGTCTTCCACCAGGCCAATCACGGCCATTTGCCACGGGCTCAGCCCCTCGGCGGACATGGGCTGGCGCGTGAACACCACATGGGCTGCCGCGTGCGCGGCGGCGGCGCGGTAGCACTGCACAGCGTCCACCGAGCCGCCGGGGCCGTTCACAGCGTCCAGCGCGTCGGGCAGGTGGATGAAGTAGTCCTCAATGAACGGGCGGTAACCGTCGCGGTTTTCAAAGTCGCCGGCGGTCGGCTTCATGTAGAAGTCGCGCCCCCAGAGTGCGCGCAAATACATGTTGATGCGGCGTTGCACGTCCACCAGCAGCGTGCCTTTGCGCTCTTGTTGCAGCATGGCCAGCGACTCTTTGGACTGCAAGCCAAAGTACAGCACCTGCTCTTCGTAGTGGGTGCGGTGGGCTTGCGCGCCCCAAGTGGCCCAGCGGCGCAAACCGCCCAGGGTGAGCTGCGCGAAGAGCGCGTCGAGCTGCCCCAACATGGGCCGCAGACCACGCGGGGCTTGCGCCACCAGGGTGTTCAAAAATTGCAGGTATTGCAGGAACAGCGCGCCATCGGCCAGGCGGCTCGCTGCCGTGGGCGCGGTGGCCAACACCAGTTCAATGACCGCGCCCGAGGTTTTGGACGCCAGCATGAGCGCGGTGGTGGCCAGCTCGCCCACCACGTCT
>JAUXXN010000219.1 GCA_030684755.1 Hydrogenophaga sp. | reverse complement strand
TTGGCGTTTTTGGACCGTATCACGAGCAGGTAGGCAGCCTCACTGAGCGAGGCGTCGCGCATGTTCATCAGTTGAAGCACCTCGCCCTCGGCGATCACGTTGGTGGCTTCAGACAGCACCTGCATCACGCGCATGTTATTCACGTCCACCATCATTTGGAAGGCGCGCGAGTATAGAAAGTCACCCACCAGCACGCTTGCCGCGTTGCCAAAGCATTCGTTGGCGGTCTCCCGCCCACGTCGCAGTGTGGATTCGTCCACCACATCGTCGTGCAGCAGTGTGGCGGTGTGAATGAATTCCACCACAGCCGCCAGTGTGTGGCGGTGCACATTGAAGCTCCCTAGTGCCCCACTCATGAGCAGCATCAGGGCGGGGCGTAGCCTTTTTCCACCAGCAGTAATGATGTATTGAGCCACTTCGCGCACCAAGGGTACTTCGGTGGTCAGTCGCTCACCGATGACTTGGTCAACCCGCAGCATGTCGGGCTGGATGAGGTCCAGGGGGTTGCCGCGAGGGCTTGAAGAAGTGGTCAAGGTGGGTGTGCGCTTGGATGGGCTGTTCGATGTGCAACTATGGATTATAGAAACGGGCACTGTTTCCATGGCTTCGGGTCAGTGGCCGCTGCTTGGCAACCTCAGGCGTCAAGCCGGTTTAAGGGATGCTTTGCTTAGCCGGTGTAGCCATGCTAAAATCTTGAGTTCGGTGGAATTTGGTCTACCGAACATCCATTCGTGGATTTTTAATAAGAGGTTCATATGTACGCGGTCATAAAAACCGGCGGCAAACAGTATCGTGTTGCTGCTGGCGAAAAAATTAAAGTAGAACAGATTGCTGCGGATGTGGGCCAAGAGATCGTGTTTGACCAAGTTCTGGCTGTCGGCAACGGCAGCGAGATCAAGGTTGGCACTCCCTTGGTTTCCGGCGCAACGGTCACAGTCACGGTTTTGTCGCATGGCAGGCACGACAAAGTTCACATCTTCAAGATGCGTCGTCGTAAGCACTACCAAAAGCGCCAAGGCCACCGTCAAAATTTCACCGAACTGCAGATTTCGTCGATCGCAGCCTAAGGAGTAAGTCAGCATGGCACAGAAAAAAGGCGGCGGCTCAACGCGAAACGGGCGCGATTCCAAGCCCAAGATGCTCGGCGTGAAAGCGTTTGGCGGTGAAGTGGTCAGCGCAGGTTCCATCATCGTGCGCCAGCGTGGAACCAAGTTCCACCCCGGTACGAATGTAGGCTTGGGCAAGGACCACACCATTTTTGCTACGGTCGATGGCCGCGTCAGTTTCGCCATCAAAGGCGAACTGAACCGTCAGACGGTCAGCATCACCCCTCTGTGATGCAACCCGCCGGTACAGCTGCCGGGTTTGTAAAAACCTCGCGGTCCACCGGCGCTGGTGATGTCCTGAATACAAAAGGCCCGCTTGCGCGGGCCTTTTGTATTGGCCATTTTTGTGTGTGTTGTTGCTGGGAAGAAATGTCATGAAATTTGTGGACGAAGCTACGATCGATGTCGCTGCGGGCGATGGCGGGAACGGCTGTGCATCGTTCCGGCATGAGAAGTACAAGGAATTCGGTGGGCCCGACGGGGGCGATGGCGGTCGCGGCGGCAATATCTACGCGGTGGCCGATGCCAGTTTGAATACCTTGGTGGACTTCCGTTACACGCGCCGGTTTGAGGCGCACCGGGGCGAGCACGGCAAAGGTTCGGACATGTTTGGCGTCAAGGGTGACGACATTGTGCTCAAGATGCCGGTGGGCACCATCATTGCCGACGCTGAAACGGGCGAGGTGTTGCACGAACTGCTGCAACCAGGTGAGCAGGTCACCATCGGCAAGGGTGGTGATGGAGGCTTCGGCAACATGCACTACAAAAGCTCCACCAACCGTGCACCGCGTCAAAAAACCATGGGCTGGGCAGGCGAGCGCCGCACGCTCAAACTGGAGCTGAAGGTGCTGGCCGATGTGGGTCTGCTGGGCATGCCAAACGCGGGCAAGTCCACCTTAATTTCGGCCATTTCCAACGCGCGCCCCAAGATCGCCGACTACCCTTTCACCACCTTGCACCCCAACTTGGGCGTGGTTCGGGTGGCGCCTGAAAAAAGCTTTGTGGTGGCCGATGTACCTGGGCTGATTGAGGGTGCCTCCGAGGGCGCGGGTTTGGGTCACCAGTTCTTGCGCCACTTGCAACGCACCCGCCTGTTGCTGCATCTTGTGGATGTGGCGCCGTTTGACGAAGGTGTGGACCCGGTCCAGCAGGCCAAAGCGATCGTGGCCGAACTCAAAAAATTTGACCAAGCGCTGTACGACAAGCCGCGCTGGCTGGTGCTGAACAAGCTGGACATGGTGCCTACCGAGGAGCGCGAAGCGCGGGTAAAGGACATTGTGAAACGACTGAAATACAAAGGGCCGGTGTTTGAAATTTCGGCACTGACGCGCGAGGGCTGCGAATTGCTGGTGCAAAAGGTGTACCAACACATTGCCCAGGTACACCAAGCCCAGCAGCCGGTCGAGATTGACCCCCGTTTTACCGAGGCGCCCGACGTGACTTGAACGCGCGCGCCTTTGGTATTCTTTTTATATTTGTTCGCATCTGAAATCCTATGCAGCTTGATGATTCTCTGAATGCCCACCAACTTGCCCAGTCGGCGCTGCTTGTCAATGCCCGCCGTATTGTGGTCAAGGTGGGGTCCAGTTTGGTCACCAACGAAGGCCGAGGCCTTGATGAGGAAGCCATTGGCCAATGGAGTCAGCAGCTGGCGGCCTTGGTCAAGGGTGGGCGTGAGCTCATCATGGTCAGCAGTGGTGCCGTGGCCGAGGGCATGAAGCGTCTGGGTTGGACGGTGCGACCCAAAGAAATCAACGAGCTGCAAGCGGCAGCTGCGGTAGGGCAAATGGGTTTGGTGCAGATGTACGAAACCAAGCTGCGCGAACGTGGGGTGGGCAGTGCGCAGGTGCTGCTCACGCATGCCGACCTGGCCGACCGGGAGCGCTACCTCAACGCCCGCTCCACCCTGCTCACCTTGTTGCAGCTGGGTGTGGTGCCGGTGATCAACGAAAACGACACCGTGGTGAACGATGAAATCAAGTTTGGCGACAACGACACGCTGGGTGCGCTGGTGGCCAACTTGGTAGAGGCCGACGCCCTGGTCATTTTGACCGACCAGAATGGTTTGTACACCGCAGACCCGCGACGCGACCCGTCGGCAACCTTTGTGCATGTCGCTCGGGCGGGCGATCCGCAACTGGAGCTGATGGCGGGCGGTGCCGGTTCGGGTATTGGCAAGGGTGGCATGCTCACCAAAATTTTGGCTGCTAAACGGGCCGCCGGTTCGGGGGCTTCTACCGTTATAGCTTGGGGGCGAGAGCCGCAGGTGCTTTTGCGCTTGTGTCAGGGCGAAGCCATTGGCACCTGTTTGCTGGCACAGACACCTAAGAACCAAGCGCGCAAGCGCTGGATGGCTGACCACCTGCAACTGCGCGGATCGGTGTGCGTCGATGCGGGTGCTGTGGACAAAATTGTGGGTGAAGGCAAGAGTCTGTTGCCCATTGGCATGACCGCTGTGGATGGCGATTTTTCTCGCGGGGACGTGATTGCTGTGCGCGACGCCCATGGCCAAGAAATTGCGCGAGGGCTGACCAACTACGCCAGCTCAGAGGCACGCCTGATTTGCCGCAAGGCATCCAGCGACTTTGAGCGTTTGCTGGGTTACGTGGCCGAGCCTGAAATGATCCACCGCGACAACATGGTACTTTCACGCAGCTGAAGGATCAATTCGGGTGCAAGAGCTCTGTTGATATCACTAGCCAATTACTAGAGTTCAAAAAATTTTATTATTTGACTTCGTCGTGTTTGCTCTCGACAAGCACAGGCCATAAGTCTTGGGCTCGGTGCTCGCTTTGGGGATCAGGGTCAAAGCTGGCACCAGGTGGCAATTCTAGCCCTTGAGGTATGCCATTAAATGTCATGTGTGACGAACTTTCTTCCGTAAAACGCTGGCGCATACTTCCCCGAAGAAAGCGGTTGCGGATGTCATTTCGTGGCAGGTAGCGAGAGAGTTCGGTCAATGCCATCTCATAAACGCCCCGCTTGAACTCCACCACCACGTCCAGCGGGACCCAATAGTCGTGCCAACGCCAAGCATCAAACTCAGGGTGGCTGGTCGCACGTAAGTTCAAATTCCAATCATGGGCCACCAAGCGCAACAGAAACCAAATCTGCTTTTGTCCCTTGTAATGACCGCGCGCGTCGCGGCGGATAAATCGATCAGGCACCTCGTAGCGCAACCAGTCCCGTGTGCGGGCGACGATGCTCACATGCTCAGGCATCAAGCCCACCTCTTCGTGCAGCTCTCGGAACATCGCTTGTTCGGGTGTCTCGCCCCGGTCGATACCACCCTGCGGAAACTGCAAGGAGTGGGAACGTATGCGTTTACCCCAAAACACCTGGTTTCTCTGGTTGAGCAGAATGATGCCGACATTGGGCCTGAAGCCTTCTCTGTCAAGCATAATCAACCTCAATTTTTTAAACTGTGTTCATTATGCATCGCCAATTGGGCCTTGCGAAGCGATCACCCTCCTGTATTGCGCCCCAACGCATGCGGGTATGCCCTAGTTTGATAGCTTCCCGCTCACGCCCAAGTGCCGGCTCTTCCCTCCCCACCACGTTACTTTCTGCCGCCATGGCAGCCGATCCCATGAAAGCATCCCAGTTTCTGATCTCAACCCTCAAGGAAGCCCCGGCGGATGCCGAGGTTGTCAGCCACCAGCTCATGACCCGCGCGGGCATGATCAAAAAACTGGGCGCTGGTATCTACAGCTACATGCCCATGGGCTTGCGGGTGATTCACAAGGTGGAGGCCATCGTGCGCGAAGAAATGAACCGTGCGGGCGCCATTGAGCTGACCATGCCGGTGATTCAACCCGCAGAGCTGTGGCAAGAGACGGGGCGCTTTGAAAAAATGGGTCCCGAGTTGTTGCGCATTAAGGACCGCCATGACCGCGACTTTGTGGTTCAGCCCACGAGCGAAGAAGTGATCACGGACATTGCACGTCAAGAACTGCGCAGCTACAAGCAACTGCCAAAAAACCTGTACCAAATCCAGACGAAGTTCCGCGACGAACGCCGACCACGTTTTGGTTTGATGCGCGGGCGTGAATTCATCATGAAAGACGCCTACAGCTTTGACCGCGACGGTGACGCCGCACAGGCCAGTTACCAGACCATGGCCGCCGCCTACCGCCGAATTTTTGACCGGTTTGGCCTGCGTTACCGCGCAGTGGCGGCTGACAGCGGCGCCATTGGTGGCGATTTGAGCGAAGAGTTTCAGGTGATTGCTGCGACCGGCGAAGACGCCATCGTGTACTGCCCCACCAGCGACTACGCTGCCAACATGGAAAAAGCCGAGGCACTGCCGCCCGCCGCCGAGCGCCCTGAAGCGTCCCAGGCCCTGGCGAAAACGCCTACACCGGGCAAGAGCACCTGCGCCGATGTGGCCGCGCTGCTGGGTGTGCCGCTGGCTAGCACCGTCAAGTCGCTCGTGTTGGCCACCGACAGGCTCAATGAGGCCGGTGAAATCGCCAGCAGCCAAGTCTGGTTGCTGCTGCTGCGCGGCGACCACGACATGAACGAGGTCAAGGTGGGCAAGGTTCCAGGTTTGGATGCCGGTTTTCGCTTTGCCACGGTGTCTGAAATTGAAGCCCATTTTGGCTGTAAGCCGGGCTACCTCGGCCCCTTGGGTCTGAAGCTGCCGGTGAAGCTGGTGGTGGACCGCGAAGTGGCCGCCATGTCCGACTGGATTTGTGGCGCCAACGAGGTCGATTTCCACCTGACCGGCGTGAACTGGGCGCGCGATTTGGCCGTGCCCGAACGGGTGGCTGACATTCGCAATGTGGTGGCCGGTGATGCTTCGCCCGACGGTCTGGGCGTCTTGGCCATTGAGCGCGGCATTGAAGTCGGCCACGTGTTTTATTTGGGTACCAAGTACAGCAAAGCCATGAGCGCCACCTTTTTGGGCGAGGATGGCAAACCCGCCCACTTTGAAATGGGCTGCTACGGCATCGGCATCACGCGCCTGCCCGCAGCCGCTATTGAGCAAAACCACGATGAGCGCGGCATGATTTGGCCCGACGCCCTCGCACCCTTCACCGTGGTGCTGTGCCCCATCGGCATGGACCGCAGCCCCGCTGTGAAAGCGGCAGCAGAACAGCTGCATGAGCAACTGCTGGCGGCCGGTGTGGATGTGATTTTGGACGACCGTGGCGAGCGCCCCGGCGCCATGTTTGCCGACTGGGAGCTGATTGGCGTGCCCCACCGCGTGACCATTGGCGAGCGCGGACTGAAAGCGGGGCAGGTGGAATACCAGCACCGCCGTGATGCGGCCGCCACCCAAGTGGACGTTGCTGACATTCTTGATGTGTTGAAGGGCAAGCTGGGTCAATGAAGCGGCCGGTTCGACCCTCGTCGGTGCCGTGGGCAGCGGCGGACACAACCGGGGTGAACCGCCGTGCCTGTCTGTTGTCGCTAGCGTCTTCGGGCGTAGGGCTGGGTCTTGTCGGCATGCCCTTGGTGGCGTTGGGCGGTCAACTGGAAGAACCTTTGGCCGATTCGGTGCGTGGTGCCTTAAGCGCAGCCATTTCCAACCACGCGCCCCCGGTGCCTGAGTTTGCAACCCTTGACGCCCGCTTGGCCCACCTGCGTTGGTTGGGCGCCATGAGCGACAGGCTGCACCGCAGAAAAACCGACTTTCAGACACGCGTCGAATTTTTACAAACGGTATGGTATGAAACGCGTCGGGCGGGGCTGGACACCACCTTGGTGCTGGGCTTGATTCAGGTGGAGAGCGCGTTTCGCAAATTTGCGATCTCTCACGTGGGTGCGCGGGGGTATATGCAAATCATGCCGTTTTGGTCTCGCCTGATTGGCGATGGCGACCCGGGCAAATTGTTCAACATGCAGACCAATCTGCGTTTTGGCTGCGTGATTTTGCGTCATTACCTCGACCGTGAGCGAGGCGATACCTTCATGGCACTGGGTCGCTACAACGGCAGCCGGGGCAAGCCGAAATACCCCGACGCGGTGTACGCCGCTGCAAAAAACTGGGCCCACCCAGACGCCTGATACGGCCGCTGGGTGGGTGCACGTCCCTTATTGCAAGAAGCCAATACGGCTTTTGCTTGCACCGTGGCGGGGCAGGTCTTGGTTTTCTACACGGTAGCGGTTGTCGAGACGGGCATTGCCAAAGGCGGTCACCAGGGCGCGACGCATGTCGCGTGGGGCCAAGCTGGACAATGCGTCCAGCACATCGTCTGTGGGTTCAGGGTCGAAGCGCTGCCCCCAGTCGTGTTCGCTGCGAATACCCCGGTACAGATGGGCCGCAATTTTTCGGGCGGCATCGGCCGATGGGGCTGCAATTTCAAACACGTTCATGCGGTTGCGAATCGGCTCGGGAATGGCGCGCTCGTCGTTGGCGGTGGTGATCCAGATGACTTGGCTGGCATCAATGGGCACCTCGGCGAATTCGTCCACAAAGTGCTGTGCGGTGTCGTGCTCCAGCAAACTGTAAAGCGCACCTAAAGGGTCGTATTGGGCATCGGCGCTGGCCTTGTCGATCTCGTCCACCACGATGACCGGGTTGGCGTACTGGCCGTCCACCAAAGCTTCAAATACCTTGCCGGGCTTGGCGCCTTTCCATTGCGACGACGAGCCCGACAGCAGCCAGCCCGCCGTCATGGAGCTCATGGGCACCAGGCTCATGCTGGTGCCCAGCAGGTCGGCCATCTGCCGGGCAAAGTGGGTTTTGCCGACACCGGGTGGCCCCAGCAGCAAGATGGGCGTGACTTCTAGGCTGTCGCGGCTGTCTTGGCTCAGGGCCACGTGGCGTTTCACGTCGTCGAGCACCTCACCAAAGTTGGGCAGCAGGTCGTATAGCGGTGCCATGTCAGGCACCCCCGAGGGCTTGACAGCGAAGCGCTGCGGGCCACGCTCCAGCATGCGTTGGTAGGTGTTGCGCAGGCTGTCGTATTCGCGTTCATTGCCACTGTTTTGCAGCTTGTGCAATTTGCGCTCGACATCGTCGGCGCTGAACACGCTGCGCATCTGGGCGATGGGCAGACTGAGACAGGGTGAAGCGGCCAGGCTGCGTGAGCTCATGCGGTTCTCCTTGGGTGTTTCGATGACATTTTTATTCAAGCACAAGACGTGCCTGATCTCAAGGGCGGAAAAACCTTACAGAACCCGTGCTGCACAGCGGTGGCTGGTGCGTTGAGAAAAGCGTAAACAACCTCTCAATGCACAAAGCCACCCGAAGGTGGCTTTGTGTGGGCGAAAAAAGCTTGTTTCGCGGTTTCAGGCTTCGCCTGCAATCACCTGTTGCAGTTCACCCGATTCGTACATTTCCATCATGATGTCCGAGCCGCCAATGAACTCGCCCTTGATGTAGAGCTGCGGATTGGTTGGCCAGTTGCTGTATTACTTGATACCTTGACGCACGCCATCGTCTTCGAGCACGTTGACGGTTTTGACCGCTTTGGGGTCCACACCGCAGGCTTTCAAGATTTGAATGGCGCGGCCAGAAAAACCGCACATGGGAAAGCTCGCGTTGCCCTTCATGAACAGCACGATGTCGTTGGTTTTGACCAGTTGGTCGATTCGGGTTTGGGCGTCGCTCATGGCTTGGATGTCTTTCTGCGGATGGGTCTGAAGTAACCCGTAAAAATGCTCAATTATGGCTGCTCGGGCCTGCAGCCTCCACTGCAACGCTCGATGCCCGCAAGGTCGGTGCGGCTGCTGACCTGCTCGAACCCAGCGCACCGC
>JAUXXN010000420.1 GCA_030684755.1 Hydrogenophaga sp. | reverse complement strand
AGCGCTTGCTGCAGCACGTGGCGCGTGTCCAGCGGCACCGGCGTGCCGTCGGCAAACCATGGCTGGCAGCGCAGCCAGCCGGTGTGGGCTTGCCAGGGCAGGGCGGTGAAGCTGGTGGGGTCGGGCAGCAGCATCAGGTTGGCGGCGCCAGCAAAGCCGGGCAGGTCGGCGGCGCCGCCGGCTTCGAACACTTTCCAGGCGGTGCGGTCGGCGGTGTCTTTCAGCATCATCGTGCCCACCATGCCCGCGCCATCGCGCAGCGCCTTGATGGCGGCGTGGGCCATCAGCGTTTTGCCGCGCAGCATGCCGTGCGCGTCGCACCAGCCCAGGCGCACCCGTTCGATGCCGCTGGCTTCAATCAGCCGGGCCGTTTGCAGGCAAGCGGCTTCGCGGGCGGCGTCGTGCACGCCGCAGCGGTGGGCCAAGTGGTTCATGCCGCGCCCGCCGTGTGTTTGGCCGGGTCTTCTGCGGGCACCGCCGCGTTGCGCCACGGAGCCGCAGCGCGTTTGGCCCGCACCGCGTCTTGCCACCAGGCTTGCCAGTCGTGCGCGGGGGCAATGCCGTCCACCGTGTCGGGGCCGCTGATCTGGTCGTGCAACTGGGCATCGGCGATGCCCGGTGGCGTGCCGCCTTGCTCCACCGTGTCCATGGCCTGCAGCAGCAGGCGCCGGTTGGCCAGGATCACTTTGTCGGTGGTGCCCAGGTGTTCGCGGGTGCGGTCTTGTATGGCGCCCATGCTTTCGCAGGCCCACTGGTCGTGCACATTGATGTCGTCTTCGCCCATGCCCAAGTAGGTGCGGTTTTGCTGTTCTTCGGCGTTGAAGCCCCAGTGGTTGTGGTGGCCCGACTTGGGCACGTAGTTGGGCAGCGTCACTGTGGCCAGGCGCTGGTTGCGCATGGTGGTTTTGTCCACCGGGCCGTCGAAGCTGGTGAAAAACGCGTACCAATAGTTGTGTGTGTCGTCCACCGGCACATGCATTTGTGTGATCGTCATGGTTTCGGACAACGGGATCACAAAGGTTTGGGGAAACACCGCGTTGGTCACGCGCACATGCGTCAGCGCCTCGGTCATCTTGCGCAGCGCGGTCAGGCGCAGGCCGTAGGGCATGGCCTCAAACGCAATCTCGGGCTGGCCAAACTCGCGCATCACCTTCGTCATGGGCCAGCGCTCGCCGCCCACCTCGCCCACGCTGG
>JAUXXN010000217.1 GCA_030684755.1 Hydrogenophaga sp. | reverse complement strand
TCATGATCGGGCGTCTGTTCGTCATCGGTCACGACGCCTGCCACCAAAGCTACACCCCACACCGCCGGTTGAACCGCATCCTGGGCCGCATCGCCTTCACCGTCTCGCTCACGCCTTACAGCCTGTGGGAGGTGGGGCACAACGTGGTGCACCACGGTTACACCAACCTCAAGGGCGTAGATTTTGTCTGGGCACCGCTCACCAAAGAAGAGTTTGAAGCCCTGCCACCCAAGCGCCGCGCGCTGGAGCGGCTCTACCGCAGCGGCTGGGGTCCGGCTTTTTATTACCTGATTGAAATGTGGTGGTTGCGCATGTTCTTCCCGCGCAAAACCTATTTGGGCACACAGCGCAAGGAGTTCATGTGGGACGGCCTGTTTGTGGCCGCCACCGCCGTGGTCTGGATCGGCGTCATGGTCGCTGCGGCGCTGGCCACAGGCCAATCGGTGTGGGCCACCTTGTTCTTTGGCTTTGTGGTGCCCTTCATGTTTTGGAACGCCATGATCGGTTTTGTGGTGTACGTGCACCACACCCACACCGCCGTGCAGTGGCACGACGACAAAGCCACCTGGGCCAAGGCCGCGCCCTTCGTGTCCACCACCGTGCACATGACCTTCCCGATGCGCATTGGCGCGCTGATGCACCACATCATGGAACACACCGCGCACCATGTGGACATGAGCATCCCGCTGTACAAGCTCAAAGGCGCGCAACAGATGTTGGAAGACACTCTGCCAGGCCGCATCATCGTTCAGCAGTTCTCGTGGGCCTGGTACTTTGATACTGCTCGCAAGTGCAAGCTGTACGACTTTTCCCGCCGTTGCTGGACCGATTTCCAGGGCCGTCCCACCAGCGACTTCAAACCTGTGGTGGTGTGAGCGTTTGCGCTTGCATGCACCGTCTTCGCCGACCTCTGCGCGGTGTGGGCGACGGTCGTTTGGTTGATTTGCGGTCAAAGTGAGACAATAACGGGCTAACCCGTACAGAAATGACCCAATCTTTTTCCGAACTTTCCCTTGCTCCTTCGCTGGAGCGTGCCGTAGCCGAGATGGGCTACGAAAACATGACGCCGATCCAGGCGCAGGCCATTCCGGTGGTGCTGCAAGGTCGTGACGTGATGGGCGCCGCCCAGACCGGCACCGGCAAGACCGCCGCTTTCACGCTGCCCCTGCTGCAGCGCATGATGAAGCACGACAACGCGTCCACCTCGCCCGCCCGCCACCCGGTGCGCGCCCTGGTGCTGTTGCCCACCCGCGAACTCGCTGATCAGGTGGCCGAGCAGGTGAAGCTGTACGCCAAGTACACCAACTTGCGCAGCACCGTGGTGTTTGGTGGTATGGACATGAAGCCTCAGACGCTGGAGCTCAAAAAGGGCGTTGAGGTGCTGGTGGCCACGCCGGGCCGCTTGCTCGACCACATTGAAGCCAAAAACTGTGTGCTCAACCAAGTGGAGTACGTGGTGCTTGACGAGGCCGACCGCATGCTCGACATCGGCTTTTTGCCCGACCTGCAGCGCATCTTGAGCTACCTGCCCAAGCAGCGCACCACGCTGCTGTTTTCGGCCACGTTTTCACCCGAAATCAAGCGCCTGGCGGGCAGTTACCTGCAAGATCCGGTGACGATTGAGGTGGCACGTTCCAACGCCACCGCATCCACGGTGGAACAGCACTTTTACCGGGTGGACGATGACGACAAGCGCCATGTGCTCAAGAAGATACTGAGCGAGCGCGGCCTGAAACAGGCCTTTGTGTTTGTTAACAGCAAACTGGGTTGTGCCCGTTTGGCGCGCTCGCTGGAGCGCGAGGGCCTGAACACCACCGCCTTGCACGGCGATAAAAGTCAAGACGAGCGCCTGAAGGCTTTGGATGCTTTCAAGAGCGGTGCGGTAGACCTGCTGGTGTGCACCGATGTGGCTGCGCGCGGCTTGGACATCAAAGACGTGCCCGCCGTGTTCAACTTCGACATTCCGTTCAACGCCGAAGACTATGTGCACCGCATTGGCCGCACCGGTCGCGCGGGGGCGTCGGGTTTGGCGGTGTCGTTTGTCAGCGCACGCGACACGCGGCTGATGGGCGATCTGGAAAAGCTCCTGGGCAAAAAGCTGGAGCTTGAAGCGCTGGAATTGGAGGCGGACAAGCGCCCGGCCGGTCACTTCAACGACGGTCAGCGTGTTTGGAAGCAGCCCGAAGCCATCGAAGGCCAGGAGATCCGAGCGGCGCGCGAAAGCCGTACACCGCGTGATGGACGCAGCGATTCCCGCTTTGTACCCGGTAACCGCGCTCCGCGTGCGCCCCGTGTACCGGTCGATCCGTTGTTTGACAAGCCCTACGAGCCCAGCACGAACGCGGATGTGAAACCGTCTTGGGAGGCTTCGCCGCCCACCACGGTGCGCAGCCTGTCGCCCAACATCAAGTCGCGCAAAAAAGTGGCGGCACTGTTCAAGAGCGCACCGGCACCGTTGCCGGCGGCGGTTGCTTTGGCTGTGCCCGCCAAGGCCATCACCGAAACCGCCGGGGAAGACTGAGCCTCTCAGGCTTGCATGCCGTGTCGCCTCAGTTTTTGCCGGGTTTGCGTGCTTGCGCGCAGCGCACCGAGAGCAGTTCAAAGCGGCCCGGTGCCTTGCCCATGCGGGCTGCCGTCAGGCAGCCTCCCCACACGCAGCCGGTGTCCAGCGGCAGCACATTTTCACGCTGCACAGCGCCCAAGGTGGACCAATGGCCAAATGCCACCGGCACGCCGCTTGTGCGCCGACCGGGCACGTCAAACCAAGGCATGAAGCCGGGCGGCGCGGTGTCGGCGTTGTCTTTGGCTTCAAATTCCATCACGCCTTGGGCCGAGCAGAACCGCAGCCGGGTCAGGGTGTTGACGATCACGCGCAGCCGTTCGGCACCACGCAAGCTGTTGCTCCAGAAGTCGGGCTGATTGCCGTACATGTCTTTCAAAAAATCGACCCAGTCGGGGCTGCGCAGCACCGACTCCAACTCGCCCGCCAGAGCCAGCGTCTGGTTCAGGTCCCACTGCGGCAACACGCCAGCATGCACCATGAGCCAGCCGTGTGCGTACAGCGCCATGGGCCGCTGGCGCAGCCAGTCGAGCAAGGCGCTGCGGTCGGGGGCGCTCAAGATGTCGGCCACAGTGTCGCTGCGGTGCGGCTTGCGTACGCCGTGTGCGGTGGCCAGCAGGTGCAGGTCGTGGTTGCCAAGCAGGCTGTGGGATGCGCCTTCCAGTGCCATCAAGCGGCGCAGCACCGCCAGCGACTGTGGGCCCCGGTTGACCAAGTCGCCCAGCAGGTACAGCGTGTCGCGGCTGGGTGAAAAATCGATGGTTTCGAGCAAGCGTCCCAGGGCTTCGTCGCAACCCTGCACATCGCCAATCATGTAATTTGCCATTCACCGATTATGGACATCCTCCTCATCCTCTTTCTCACCTTCCTCAGCGGAGTTTTCTCGATGACGGAGATTGCGGTGGTGTCCAGTCGGCGCATCCGCATCGAGACCCTTGCGCAAGCAGGCGACAAGGGCGCACTGGCCGTGAAACGGCTACAGGACAACCCAACCCAGTTCTTCTCCACCATCCAGATGGGGAACACCACGATTGCGCTGCTCAACGGCATTGTGGGTGAAGGGGCGTTCGGTTCGGGCTTGAGTGAGGTGTTCGTGCGCTGGGGTATGAGCGCGGGCTTGGCCAGCGGTCTGAGTACCGCCGTGGTCGTGGTTGGGGTGACCTACATCACCATCGTGTTTGGAGAGTTGGTGTCCAAGCGCATTGGTCAGAGCGCACCCGAGCCCATCGCGCGCTGGATGGCGCGCCCGGTGCTGATGCTCGCCACAGTGGCGCGCCCTTTCGTGGCGCTGCTCGCGATTTCCACCAATATCGTGCTGCGCCTGTTGCGCATCTCGGGCGATGTGCCCAAAGACGTGACAGAAGCTGAGATCCAGGCCCATCTGGAGCAGGGCGTTGACGCGGGCATCATCGAAGAGAACGAGCACCAGATGGTGCGCAATGTGTTCTTGCTGGACGACCGTCAGCTCACCTCCATCATGGTGCCTCACTCCGATATTGAGTGGCTGGACGCGCAGGACGGTATCGACGCCGCAGTTCAAAAGGCCTGGACCACCGGCCATTCGTGGTACCCGGTGTGCCGTGGCGGTCTGGACGATGTGGTGGGCGTGATCCACCTGCCGCGCATGTTGGCTTTGCAGTCCGAAGGCAACAACGAACCGATCGCCCAACATGCGCAGCCGGCTGTGTTTGTGCCCGAAACGCTGTCAGGCATGGAGCTGCTGGAACAGTTCCGAGCCCGTGCCACGCGCATGGTGTTTGTGGTGGACGAATAC
>JAUXXN010000211.1 GCA_030684755.1 Hydrogenophaga sp. | reverse complement strand
CGGCACACCGACAGCCCCCACGCGCGGCGAACCCGCCGGTCGCCGACCCGCGATCGGGCCAGACACCGCACATCCCAACGCGCCCTGCACCGGCCTTGCAGGAGGGTTTCTGTCGCACCCAAAAAATACAAAATCGTCTTGATTAATCAACCTGGTTGATGTACTTTTATTCCAATGCAAACCTTTGCACCATATGGGTTTTCCCTAGCTGTTGCAACGGGGTCAAAATTTGAATTACGTAACCAGAACATCTATATTTTCAAGGGTTTTTACCAAGAGCAAACGTTTGCATAAATGATCGAATAGAGGCACTTTCATGCAGCCTAGTTTCTGAATTTTTGAAATCTAGGTACATAAAAGCTTCCACTCAAACCAATCAACGGAGCTATCTCTCATGCAAAACGTCTTCAAACTGGCCGCCGTGGCCGCCCTGTGTGCTTCTGCCGCTGCCGCCCAGGCCCAGATGACCCTGGATGCCAACCTGGAACTCGACACCACCTACACCAGCAAGGTGGACGCCCCCGCAACCAACCTGCGTGACAGCGACCTGTCGCTGGGTGGCCGCGTTGAATTCAACGTGGGCGCCAAGGCCACCAGCGGCGACGCCTTTGTGGCCGGCCGCGCCAGCCTGCTGCTGAAAAAGGACGGCAACACCGGGGTGGACGACATGTGGGTGCAGGCGGGCAACGCCACCGCCGACGTGAAACTGGGCCGCTTTGAAGCCATGGACCTGTTCCCCGTGGGCAAAGACACCGTGCTGGAATACGCGGGCTACGCCCCTTACCAAGCCAATGCCCTGCGCGGCCGCAAAGGCAGCGACGTGTTCCACGGCGCCCTGGGCCTGAACGCAGCACCGGGCATGCGCGTTGAACTGGGTCTGGTGTTCAGCAAAGACGCTGGCGAGTCCAAAGGTTTCCGCCCCGCCGTGATGTACTCCGCTGGCCCACTGACGCTGCGCGCCGGTCTGGAATCCGTGAAAGTGGTGGGTTCTGCCGCTGGCGCTGAAACCGGCCTGGGCCTGTCGGCCGGCTACCAGTTGGACAAAGAGACGAACATCAACGTCAACTTTGCCAAGAAGGAAGACGACAAAACCTTTGGTGTGAACGCCATCATCGGCGCTGCCGGTATCGGTTTGGTGTCTGGCAAAGGCGCTACCGCAGCCCAGAAAGTCACCACCGTGTACGCCGCTTACACCCTGCCGCTGATGGGCGTTAAAGGTGCCAGCATCACCCCGGCCATCAGCTTCTCCAAAGGCGGCACCGGCACCGACAACCAGGTGGCCGCCCGCGTGCGCATCAACTACGCTTTCTGATCAGCACCGCTGATGGGGGTGCCCATGTCGGCATGGGTGCCCCTGCTGTTTCTTCAAGGTTTTTCATGTTGCCCGGTATCGCAAGGTACCGGGTTTTTTTGTGGGCGATCAACCGACATGGGCGCTGCCCTGCCGGGCCTTGAACACGGTGGAATAATGGACTGATGCAGCGCAACAAACCCACCCCAGCCGCCCCCGATCCGACCCGTGAAACCCAGGCACCTTCCCCGGAAGGTCGTCGGCGCATGCAGATGACCGACATTGCCCGGCTGGCGGGCGTGTCCACCTCCACCGTCTCACGCGCACTCAGCGGCAGCACCCTGATACCAGAGGCCACGCGCACCCGTATCGAGGAGTAGGCGCGCTCGCTGAACTACCGCGTCAACGTGGGGGCCGCCAACCTGCGCAAGCGCGATGTGCAGACCATCGGCGTGGTGATTTTGGGCGACAGCATGCAAGCCATTTCGGACCCGTTTTTGCTCAGCGTGGTGGGCACCGTGGCCGACGCGCTGGACGAGCGCTGCATGAGCCTGCTGCTGTCGCGCATGAAAGAGGGCGCGCCGCATCAACTGGCCGCCATTGTGGAGAGTGGGCAAGTGGCCGGTCTGGTGGTCATTGGCCAGCTCACCTGGCACGAACGGCTGAACCAGTTGGCCAAAATGGATGTGCCCATGGCGGTCTGGGGCGCTGGTCTTCCCGATGCCATATACGCCACCGTGGGCAGCGACAACCTGCAGGGCGGTTACCTCGCCACCCGCCACCTGATTCAGCGCGGCTGCCGCCACATTGCGTTTTTTGGCGATGTGAACCACCCCGAGGCCGGGCTGCGCTACCAGGGTTATGTGAAAGCCTTGCAAGAGGCCGGGCTCACGCCCGACCCCCGGCTGCACCAGTCGTTTTTGTTCGGCGACTCGCGCATTCGCGCAGTGATCGACCAGTGGCTGGACCAGCACCTGGAGTTCGATGCCATTTTTGCCAGCAGCGATGTGTGCGCGGTGTCCATCTTGGGCGCCCTGAGCGAGCGCGGCATTGCCGTGCCGACCCAGGTGAAGCTGGTCGGCTACGACGACATTGCCCTGGCAGAACACATGCACCCCTCGCTGAGTTCGGTGCGCCAGCCCTACGCCTTGGCCGGGCGTGCCCTGGTGGACCTGCTGTTTGAGGCCATCGCCGGCCAACCCCGGCGCAACGTGGTGCTGCCCACCGAGCTGATCGAGCGCGAGAGCAGCCGCTGAAGGGTGCCCCTAGCGCGGCGTGGACCAGACCCGCGCAACCCGCTTTGGCCTGATGTGGCCCGGCATGCAGGCGGTTACGTACGCGTTACGTTCGCCTTGGTAGGTGAAAACCCCATTATGCAATCGTTTGCACTAGTGCTCCAATTCAAACACTGCAACACCACCGAGCGGTTGACGCCGGGCAGTTCATGGAACCCACCAACACCCCAAAGGCCACCCAATGAAACCCAACACACCCCTGATTGCCAAGGCCGCAGCCCTGGCGCTGACCGCCCCGCTCTGGATCGCTGGCGCGCACGCCGCCACCATCACCATTTCTTGCGGCTCGGTCGGTCAAGACTTTGAGTTTTGCAAGCAAACCACGGCCGAGTGGGCCAAGAAAACCGGCCACGAAGTGAAGCTGTTCACCGTGCCCAACAGCACCACCGACATCCTGGCGCTGTTTCGCCAAATGTTCGCGGCCAAGTCCACCGACCTGGACGTGATCAACGTGGACGTGGTGTGGCCGGGCGTCATCAAAGACCACCTGCTGGACTTGAAGCCCTACAGCAAAGGCGCTGAAAAAGCGCACTTTCCGGCCATCGTGGCCAACAACACGGTGGACGGCAAACTGCTGGCCATGCCCTGGTTCACCGACGCCGGTCTGCTGTTCTACCGCAAAGACTTGGTGGAGAAATACGGCGCCAAGGCACCGACCACCTGGGACGAAATGGCCGCCACGGCCAAGAAAATTCAAGACGGTGAGCGCGCAGCGGGCAACCGCGACTTCCAAGGCTTTGTGTTCCAAGCCAAGGCCTACGAAGGTCTGTCGTGCAACGCGGTGGAATGGATTCACAGTTTTGGCGGCGGCAACATCGTCAACGACAAGGGCGAGATCACGGTCAACAACCCCAACGCCGTGGCCGCGCTCAAAACCGCCGCGTCTTGGATCGGCACCATCGCACCCCAAGGCGTGTTGAACTACGCCGAAGAAGAAGCGCGTGGCGTGTTCCAAAACGGCAACGCCGCCTTCATGCGCAACTGGCCTTACGCTTGGTCACTGGGCAACGGCGCGGACAGCAAGATCAAAGGCAAGATTGGCGTGGCGGCCCTGCCCAAGGGCGGTGCCAACGGCCAAAACGCCGCCACCTTGGGCGGCTGGCAACTGGCGGTGAGCAAGTACTCGAAAAACCAAGCAGCGGCTGCCGATTTGGTGATGTACATGACCAGCCCCGAAGTGCAGAAAATGCGCGCCATCAAGGGTTCTTACAACCCCACCATCACCACCCTGTACCAAGACAAAGAGGTGTTGGCCGCCAACCCCTTCTTTGGCGACCTGTACAACGTGTTCACCAGCGCCGTGCCACGCCCAGCCACCGCCACCGGCGCCAAGTACCCCGAGGTCAGCTCGGCGTTTTGGAACGCCACGTACGATGTGCTGTCGGGCAAAGCCACCGCCGAAGACAGCCTCAAGCGCTTGGAGAGTCGCCTGAACCAAGTCAAGCGCAAGCAATGGTGATCTGAGCCCAAGGCACCCAACAGGTCTGGGGCGGTCCACGCGGCCCCAGACCTTTTTCAACAGCCTGAACCAGAAACCCACCCATCATGAACAACAAGACGCGCACCGCCTGGACCTTCATGGCCCCGATGCTGCTGGTGCTGACGCTGGTGGCCCTGTGGCCGCTGGGCCGCACCATCTGGTTCAGCTTCACCGACGCCAACATCAACGACCTATCGGCCACGAAGTTCGTCGGCCTGGAAAATTATTTTGGTGAATACGGCCTGTTCGCCAACCCCAACCACACCGACGGCTTTTTTGCCAGTGACTGGGGTATTTCGATTTTGAACACGCTCAAGTTCAGCATCGTCTCGGTCACCCTGGAAACCCTGTTGGGCTTGGGCGTGGCCTTGTTGCTGAACCAGAATTTCAAGGGCCGCACCGTTGTGCGCACGGCGGTGCTGGTGCCGTGGGCCATACCGACCATTGTGTCGGCCAAGATGTGGGGCTGGATGCTGCACGACCAGTTCGGCATCATCAACCAGTGGCTGGTGGACGCCAGCCTCATCACCGACAAAATTGCCTGGACCGCGCAGCCCGAGTTCGCCATGTGGACCGTGGTGGCGGTGGATGTGTGGAAGACCACGCCCTTCATGGCGCTCTTGATTTTGGCCGCGCTGCAAACCCTGCCCAAAGACTGCTACGAGGCCGCCGAGGTGGACGGCGTACACCCGCTGCGGGTGTTTTGGAAGGTGACGCTGCCACTCATCAAACCCGCGCTGATGGTGGCGGTGATTTTTAGGCTGCTCGACGCGCTGCGCGTGTTCGACCTGATTTACGTGCTGACCTCGAACAACAACAGCACCATTTCCATGTCGGGCTTTGTGCGGCGCGAAATGATCGACAACGGCTACATGGGCTACGGCTCAGCGGCTTCCACCGCGCTGTTTTTGATCATTGGTTTGTGTACGGTGGCGGCCATCAAGCTCAGCCGCATGAAAGTCGGAGAAGACTGATGCCCCCACGTTCTTCACTTCGTGTAATCACTGCCCCCCAAGGGGGCGCTGGCCTCCTTTGGGGCGGCCCGGCAGGAGTCCCATTATGAAATCCGCTTGGT
>JAUXXN010000417.1 GCA_030684755.1 Hydrogenophaga sp. | reverse complement strand
TCCCCGCTAACGGCGAGGTTGTCGATCACGATGTCGTTGTAGGGACGGCGACCGAGGGTTGAGCGCTCTTTGGTGAGTTGTACCTCCTTGATGACAACACCGTCGATGGAAATGAACATTTTCGGCATGGCCGACTCCTGTGGAACCTGATGCTATTCAGAAAAAAATGGATTCACTGGCGAAGCATGCGCGCGAACAATCCGCGACGAGCAGCCAACGACCGAACAAAGGCGAGGATCACAGAAATGTTGTCCCGACCACCGTTGCCATTAGCGGCGTCAATCAGGGCTTTGCATTTCTCTTCAAGCGTACCGGTGGAAACCAGCAAAGCGGCGATGCGCCCGTCGGTCACCATGTCACTCAGGCCGTCAGAGCACAACACATACAGATCGCCTTCTTCGGCTCGGTATTCGTTGACCTCAAGCAAGACCGTGTCTTCTACCCCGAGCGCGCGGGTGACGAGGTTTTTGTGGGTGGCGTATTGCGCTTGCTCCAGCGAAATGAGGCCGGCATCGATTTGCTCTTGCAGCAAGGAATGGTCGCGGGTGAGTTGCACCAGGGAGTTTCCACGCAGCCGGTAACAACGTGAATCGCCCACATGCCCAATCAGGGCGCGTGAGCCCTGAAACACACCCATGACCAAGGTAGTTCCCATACCCTCGTATTGCGAATTGGAATTGGCCGCGTTGAATATGGACCGATTGGCGTTGTCCACACAAATTTCCATGGCCCGTTTGATTTCGCGAGCACTGGCTTGCGCGCCACCCTCGGCCAACCAGCGGCCCAGTTCGGTCTTGATAAAGGTGGTGGCCATGACGCTGGCCACTTCACCAGCGTTGTAACCGCCCATGCCATCGGCCAACACCACCACTTGGTTGTCTGGATCGAACACCACGGAATCTTCGTTGCTCTCACGCAAACGGCCAGTGTCTGTCAGGCAAAAATACTCGTACATCATGGTGGTGCTGGTTATAGCTGCATATTCACCGTTCCCCCAAAAGGGTCGGGCATTTTATTTGCCGATTGTGCGAGAACCGTGACAACAAGGGCATTCCTGTAAATTGTGAAACGCTGGGTGATTGTTTCATTTTGTTGCGAGACGGACGGACAGATCAAGGCACTGTGTGGACTTGTGCACGACCGCCAAGTACAACCCATAAAAAAAGGACAACGTTTCCGTTGTCCTTGGCACTGAGCCTATTGCTTTTTAACGTCCGTGCTCACAGCATGGCTTTGAGCAGCTTGGCCATTTCTGACGGGTTGCGTGTGACTTTAAAGCCACACTCTTCCATGATGGCAAGCTTGGCATCGGCGGTGTCGGCACCGCCGGAGATCAGGGCGCCCGCGTGGCCCATGCGCTTACCAGCAGGAGCGGTCACACCAGCGATGAAGCCCACGATGGGCTTCTTCATGTTGGCCTTGCACCAGATGGCTGCTTCGGCTTCGTCGGGGCCGCCAATTTCGCCAATCATGATGACGGCGTCGGTGTCGGGATCGTCGTTGAAAGCGCGCATCACGTCGATGTGCTTCAGGCCGTTGATGGGGTCGCCACCAATGCCCACAGCGCTGGACTGGCCCAGGCCGATTTCGGTCAGCTGTGCCACGGCTTCATAGGTCAGCGTGCCCGAGCGGGACACCACGCCAATGCGGCCTTTGCGGTGGATATGGCCGGGCATGATGCCGATTTTGATTTCTTCAGGCGTGATCAGGCCGGGGCAGTTGGGGCCCAGCAGCAGGGTCTTCTTGCCGCCAGCGGCTTCCTTGGCCTTCATGCGGTTGCGCACTTCCAGCATGTCCTTGACCGGAATGCCTTCGGTAATGCAGATGGCCAAGTCGAGGTCGGCCTCAACAGCTTCCCAGATGGCGGCGGCTGCGCCTGCCGGTGGCACGTAAATAACCGACACGGTGGCGCCGGTTTCTGACGCTGCTTCTTTGACCGAGCTGTAGATCGGGATGTTGAAGATGGACTCGCCAGCCTTCTTCGGATTCACACCCGCCACGAAGCAGTTTTTGCCGTTCGCGTATTCTTGGCATTTTTCCGTGTGGAACTGACCGGTCTTGCCGGTAATGCCTTGGGTGATGACCTTGGTGTCTTTGTTGATGTAGATCGACATGACTTGTTCTCGCTTTTCTGGTGAACCGGGCTATCAGGCGTTAACAGCAGCAACCACTTTTTGAGCGGCTTCGGCCATGGTGTCGGCGCTGATGATGGGCAGGCCGGACTCGGCCAGCATCTTCTTGCCCATTTCTTCGTTGGTGCCCTTCATGCGCACAACCAGTGGCACAGACAGGTTCACGGCTTTGCAAGCGGTGATAACGCCGGTGGCGATGGTGTCGCACTTCATGATGCCGCCGAAGATGTTGACCAAAATGGCCTTGACTTCGGGGTTTTTCAGCATGATCTTGAAGGCTTCGGTGACCTTCTCGGGGGTGGCGCCGCCGCCCACGTCCAAGAAGTTGGCCGGCTCGGCGCCGAACAGCTTGATGGTGTCCATGGTGGCCATGGCCAAGC
>JAUXXN010000183.1 GCA_030684755.1 Hydrogenophaga sp. | reverse complement strand
AGAGGTGCTGGGCCGGCCCGCGCGCCTGCCCCAAGACCTGCCCGCCATCGCGCGCAGTCTGGCGTCGCTGCACGCCCTGCCATTGCCCAGCGCGGCGGCCAGCGCGCCCTTGCTGCACGCGCCCGACCCGTTGCAATCGCTGTGCGACGAGATTGAAGCCCAGGCCCGGCACCTGCCTGCCGCCCGTGTGGCGCCGGTCGTGGCCCAGGCGGTGGCCCAGCAACTGCAACAGCTCAAAACCTTGTGCAATACCGCGCCCCGCCCACCGCGCCACCTGATTGCGTTTGACGCGCACCCGGGCAACTTCATCGTGCGTGCCGACGGCTGTGCCGTGCTGGTGGACCTGGAGAAATGCCGCTACAGCTACCCCGGGCTCGACCTGGCCCACGCCACGCTGTACACATCGACCACCTGGGACGTGCACACCCACGCCGCGCTGAGCGTGGGAGAGTTGGCCGATTTTTACCGCGACTGGGCCGCTGCCGCCGGGACCGCCACTGAAGCGGCCGCCGCCTGGCATGTGCCCCTGCGCAGCGCCATGGCGCTGTGGTCGCTCACCTGGTGCGCCAAGTGGCGCGTTCTGGAGGGTGCGGCGGCCCAGCCCGGTGGCGACGGCGAAGACTGGTCGGCACAGCGCAGCCAAGCCGAGCTGGTGCGCCATGTGCGCGGGCGGGTAGACCACTATCTCGACTCCGGCGTCGTGGAGCGCCTGCTGCACGAACTGCAGGCACTGCGCGAGGCGCTGCGCCCATGAAGCTGGTTGTGGTGTTGCCGGTGTTGAACGAAGGTGCAGCTTTGCGGGTACGGCTCCAGGCGCTGGCACCGCTGCGCACACGTGGGGCCTGGGTGGTGGTGGTGGACGGTGGCAGTACCGACGGCACACCTGCCGTGGCCCAGCCGATGGCCGACGCGGTGCTGTGCGCACCGCGCGGACGCGCGGCGCAAATGAACGCCGGGGCTGTGGCAGCGGCGCGGGCCGGGGCCGATGTGCTGCTGTTTCTGCACGCCGACACCCAGTTGCCGCCCGATGCCGACCGGCTGATTCAAGCCGCACTCGACAGCGGCGCTGCCTGGGGGCGGTTTGACGTGCGCATCGACGGTGTGCACCCCTTGCTGCCCATGGTCGCCATGCTCATGAACCTGCGCTCCCGCCTCAGCGGCATCGCCACCGGCGACCAGGCCCTGTTTGTGCGCCGGCGCGTGTTTGAGGCCTTGGGTGGCTTTGCGCCCTTGCCGCTCATGGAAGACGTGGAGCTCAGCGCCCGGCTCAAGCGCTGCTCGCCGCCGGCCTGCGTGGCCCAGCGCGTGGCCACCGCCGGCCGGCGCTGGGACCGGCACGGCCTGTGGCGCACGATTGTTCTCATGTGGCGCCTGCGTGCTGCCTTTGCTGCCGGTGCCGACCCGCACGCCCTGGCCTGGCGTTACGGCTACACGCCGCGCGCCCCGGCCGCCGTGGCTGTGGTGGCCAAAGCGCCGGTGCCCGGTCTGGCCAAGACGCGGCTCATACCGTTGCTGGGCGCCGTCGGTGCCGCACGCGCGCAACGGCGCTTTGCCCTGCAAACCCTGGCCACGGTGCGCTCGGCCAGCACCGGCCCGCTCACGCTGTGGTGTGCGCCCGATACCCGACACCGTTTCTTTCACGCCCTGCGCGTGCGCCATGGCGTGGTGTGTCAGCCCCAGCCCCCGGGCGACCTGGGCCAGCGCATGGTGGCCGCCATGGCCGCGCACTTTGCCACCCGGCCCCACATGCCCTGGCTGGTGGTGGGCACCGACTGCCCGGCGCTCACACCCGCCCACCTGCAGCATGCCGCTGATGCCCTGCAAACGCACGATGCCGTGCTGATTCCGGCCGAAGACGGCGGCTATGTGCTGCTGGGCCTGCGGCGACCACTGGGGTGCGCCTTTGAGCGCATCGACTGGAGCACCGAGCGGGTATTGAACCAGACCCGAGAGCGCCTGCGTGAGGCTGGTGGTACCTGGGTCGAGCTGCCCGCCCTCTGGGACGTGGACGAGCCAGCCGACTGGCAGCGCTGGACCCAGGCTGGTCTCGGGGGCAGCGTGTTTTGAGGTGTTGAGCTGGCTCGAACGCAAGGCGCTCAGCGTCTCCGAGGGTTGACCGTGGTCAAAGGCAGCGCCAGCTGGTCGAACCTTTTTCGGCTAGAGCGTGTGGATAGGGTATGGTTTTCACCACATCTCGAAGTACAACGCAACCATGCCCCAGCCACCGACATCGACCCGCCCCGACATCCCTTCGACCGCAGCCGCGCCCTGGCACACCCGCACGTCGCAGCAGGCGCTGGACGGGCTGCAGGTCTCTGCCCAGGGACTGAGCAGCCCAGAAGCGGCCGATCGCCTGAGGCAACACGGCCCCAACCGGATGGAGGTGACTGAGGGCTCAGGCCTGTGGCGGCGGGTGCTGGCGCAGTTCAACAATCTGCTGATCATGGTGTTGCTGGCTGCGGTGGTGGTCACCGCGCTGATTGGCCACACGCTCGACGCCGCCGTGATCCTTGCGGTGGTGCTGCTCAATGTGTTCATTGGGGTGTTGCAAGAGGGCAAGGCCGAGAAAGCGCTACAAGCCATACGCCACCTGCTGGCCCCGCATGCCATGGTGTTGCGTGATGGCCGCCTGCACGAGATCGACGCCGCCGACTTGGTGCCGGGCGATGTGGTGCAGGTTGCATCGGGCGACAGCCTGCCCGCCGACCTGCGCTGGCTGCAGGTCAACAACTTGCGGGTCGATGAGTCGGCCCTGACCGGCGACTCGATGCCGGTGGAAAAGGCGCTGGCCCCAGTACAGCCCGACGCTGCGCTGGGTGACCGCCTGTGCATGGGCTACGCCGGCACCCTGGTGACCCAGGGGCAGGCGCGGGGTGTGGTGGTGGCCACCGCAGCGGGCACCGAAATGGGCCGCATTGGCCGCCTGCTGGCGTCGGTGGAGCAGGTGGTGACGCCGCTGGTGCGCAACATGAGCCAGTTGGCGCGCTGGATCACGCTGGCTGTTGTGGCGGCTGCGGCTGCCTTGTTTGCCTTTGGCACGCTGGTGCGTGGCATGCCCGGCGCTGATATGTTCATGACCGCTGTGGGCCTGGCGGTGGCGGCCATTCCCGAGGGAATGCCCGCCATCATGTCCATCACCCTGGCCATTGGCGTGCAGCGCATGGCCGTACGCCATGCGGTGATCCGGCGTTTGCCTGCGGTTGAGACCCTGGGTTCGGTAACCGTGATTTGCTCTGACAAAACCGGCACGCTCACCCGCAACGAAATGACGGTGCAGCAGGTGGTGCTGGCCGACCACGTCGTTGACGTTGACGGCGCAGGCTACGCGCCCGAAGGTGCGCTGCGAAGCAACGGCCACCATCTGCAACCGGCTGAGATGTTTCGCGAGGCCCCCGCGCTGCTGGCGCTGGCCGAGGCCGCTGCGCTGTGCAACGACGCCAGCTTGCAGCTTGAGGGCGGACAGTGGCAGCTGGTCGGCGACCCGACCGAAGGCGCGCTGCTCACGCTGGCCATGAAGACCGGCATTGACCCGCAAGAGCTGGCCCGCGAGCGCCCGCGCACCGGGGTCATTCCTTTTGAGTCAGAGCACCGCTACATGGCCACCGCCCATGCGGCTGCGTTTGCGGAGGACGCAGCGAACGCATCCGTCGGCCACGATCTGCTGCTCAAAGGCGCGCCCGAGCGGGTGCTGGGCATGTGCAGCCACCAACTGGCGGGCGACGGACAGGCCGTGCCCATCGACCAAGCGCATTGGCAGCTAGCCGTCAACCAGCAAGCCCGTGCCGGGCGCCGTGTGCTGGCACTGGCGCGTGGCCATGTCGATGCGGTGTTGGGGCTGGACAGCCGCAGCGGGGTGGACGGCCTGACGCTGTTGGGTCTAGTGGCCATCATCGATCCGCCACGCCAAGAAGCCATTGAGGCCGTGGCCCAGTGCCGGGCGGCGGGTATCCGGGTGAAGATGATCACCGGCGACCACGGCGTGACCGCCAGCGCCATTGCCAGCCAATTGGGCATGGGCGAGGGCCTGCGCGCCATCAGCGGGCCAGAAATCGAGTCCATGGACGAGACCGCGCTGCGCCAAGCGGTGCGCGAGGTGGATGTGTTTGCCCGCGCCAGCCCCGAACACAAGCTGCGCCTGGTGCAGGCCCTGCAGGCGCGCGGTGAGGTGGTGGCCATGACCGGCGACGGCGTGAACGACGCGCCCGCACTCAAGCAGGCCGATGTGGGTGTGGCCATGGGCCGCAAGGGCACCGAAGCGGCCAAGCAGGCCGGCGACATTGTGCTGGCCGACGACAACTTTGCCTCCATTGCCCACGCGGTGGAAGAGGGCCGAACGGTTTACGACAACCTGCGCAAGACCGTGACCTTTTTGCTGCCCATCAACGGCGGCGAGTCCATGTCGCTGCTGGCGGCGGTGCTGTTGGGCCTGGCGTTGCCCATCATGCCGGTGCAAATTTTGTGGGTGAACATGATCAGCTCGGTGGCGCTGGCCATGGTGCTGGCCTTTGAGCCCACTGAGCCCGACGTGATGAAGCGCGCCCCGCGTCCACCCGGCGAAGCCATGCTCAGCCCGTTCGTCATTTGGCGCATCGTGTTGGTCTCGTCCTTGTTCACGCTGGGCATTTTCGGTATGTTCCAGTGGTCCTTGTCCACGGGTGCGCCGCTGGAAGAAGCGCGCACCATGGCCGTCAACACCCTGGTGGCCATGGAGGTGTTTTACCTGTTCAGCGTGCGTTACCTCAAGTCGCCGTCCTTCACCTGGCGCGGCGTGCAGGGCACACCGCTGGTGCTCATGGCGGTGGCCGGTGTGGTGGTGTTGCAAGCCTTGTTCACCTACGCGCCGTTCATGCAAACTCTGTTCGCCACCCGCGCCCTGAGCCTGACGCAGTTGCTGATGTGCGCGGGCGCTGGCGTGGTGGTGCTGGTGGTGTTGGAGCTGGAGAAAGCGCTGCTGCGCCAGCGCTGAGCGTGCGCAGAGCTTTTGGTTGGAGTTGCCCATGTACGCATTGAACGGAGTCCGTTGGGTTGTTGCGCTGGGCTGCGCCGCCGCGCTGACGGCTTGCAGTCCGCGCGGCCCGCAAGAGGGCGAATGGTATTCACCCTGGGATTTGGACGGTGGCTGTTTGAGCCCCATGCCGGGTTTGCAGCGTGTGGACGCGCGCGGCGATGCGGCGGATTTTTGCGCTTCTGTGCAGCCCGATCGGTGGATTTGGGTCGTTTACGGTGCGCCTTGGTGCAGTTCCAGCTTGAACCAGACCGGTCGCATGGCCCCGTTTGAGCAGCGCGGGGGCGATCGGGTGCGGGTGTATGCGGTGCTCACCAGCGGCCCCGAGCCCTTGACGGTGCCGCAACTGCGGGACGCACGCGCCTGGGTGTCGCAAACCGGCTTGCCGGTGCAGCAGGTGCTTTTTGATCCGCATGAGAGCGATCCACGCACCGTGCCGCAGCACCTGCTGATTGGGCCCGACGGGCGCACCTGGTGGCGTTGGGTGGGCGCTTTGTCGGTGGACGACATGCTGGCACGCCTGGATGCTTTTGACAGCGGCCAACTCGGTTTACAGGCCCGCCCTTTGCCGGCGTTGCGCTAAATGAGCCGCGCTCAGGAAGCGCTCAGCCCGCGCGCAGGCTTGTGGTTGACGCTGCTCACACTGGTGTCCATACCGCTGTGGCTGTGGAGCTTGCGTTGGCTGCAAGAAGATTTTTCGGGCTGGAGCGCACTGGCCGAACGCTATCCAGTGCGCACACACGAATTGACGGGCAGTGTCGGGCCGGTGGTGGTTGCGATTCAGCACGGCAACGCAGCGCGCCATGAATTCAACAACTGTCGCACCCGTCAGTGTCCGATCATCGAAGTCGGCCTGAACCCGCGGGGCTTTTGGTTGCGCAGCACCCAGCAAAGCCCCAGCCCGCCGCTGTTTGTGCCTTGGCATGCGGTGGAGCATTGCACCCAACTCAGTGCACGGCTACAGGCTGCACAGCCCGACGTGCCAGCGGTGCGAATCATCATCCAACACCCCGACTTTGAGCGTGCCTGTACGGCGGCCACTTGGCGGCGCTGAGCGCCTGAGGATCTTGCGTTTTTGTACCGGTACAGTCACCGCGCAAAAACACACGGGATGCAGCCGCGTGGGGGCCCACGTCGAGGCCGCTGCGCAGATCAGGCTTTTGAGGGCTTGTAACGCTGCGCCTTGAGCACCGAGGGCGTGCGCTTGAGGCTGCGCAACACATGGGCTAGGTGAACCCGATCACGCACTGCGAGTGTGAACCGGATGTCGGTTGCCGTCTGTGCGGGTTCGTCACCCATGTCTACGTGGGTGATGTCTGCCTCGGCGGTTGTAATGGCAGCGGCTACACGGGCTAGCACGCCTTTGCCGTTGTTCATGGTCACGAGTGCCGTGGTTTCAAACGGGCGCACGGTCTCGTCGGCCCATTCCACTTCCAAAAAGCGTTCGCTGTCGCGCATTTGCAGCCGTTTGCTGGTGGGGCATTCTTCGGCATGAACGACCAAGCCTTCACCACGACCCAAGTAGCCCACAATGCGGTCGCCAGGAATGGGTTTGCAGCACTTTGCGTATTGAACCGACAGGCCTTCGCTGCCGTCGAGCGTGACTAAGCCTTGCGATGCCGACCCATCGTGTCCGCTGGCGTAACGCTCGGTGCTGATTAACAAGGGGTCGGGTTTGAGCCCCGTCTCTGAGAGCAAAACGGCGAGTTTTTTACCCACCATGCTGGCTATACGCTTGCCCATGCCGATGTCTGCCATCAGTTCAATGCGATTTTTGTTGCCGGTGAAGCGCAGCAACTTTTCCCATGTGGCTTTGTAGGTGCCCTCATCGCTGGGCAGGGTAGCAATGCCTTCTGAACGCAGAGCCTGATTGAGCATGCGCTCACCGAGTTCATTGGATTTTTCTTGTGCCACCGTCTTGAGGTGGTGCCGGATCTTGGAGCGTGCACGACCGGTTTTGACGAACGACAACCAGGCCGGATTGGGTTCGGCTTTGTCGTCGGTGACGATTTCAACCACATCGCCGTTGTTCAACTCGGTTCGCAGTGGGCGCTGTTCGCCGTTGATGCGGGCGGCCACCGCGCGGTTGCCCACGCCGCTGTGAATAGCATAGGCAAAGTCCATGACCGTGGCACCTCGTGGCAGGGCCATGATCTTGCTTTTGGGCGTGAACACATAGACCGCATCGGGAAACAGGTCGATCTTGATGTGGTCCCAGAATTCGGAGGCGTCGTGTGTTTCTTGCTGAATGTCCAGCAGCGATTGCAGCCACTGTGTGCCCAGGCGTTGTGAGGTGTCGCTGTTGGGCTCGCTCGCTTTGTAAAGCCAATGCGCGGCCACGCCCGATTCGGCTACCACATCCATGGCGTGCGTGCGCAACTGGAATTCAATGTTGGTGCCAAAAGGGCCGATCAGCGTGGTGTGCAGCGACTGGTAGCCGTTGACTTTGGGAATGGCCACGTAATCACGGAACTTGCCCGGTACCGGCTTGTACAACTGGTGCAATATGCCCAAGCCGGTGTAGCAGTCGGTCATCTCGGGAACGATGATGCGAAAGCCGTAAATGTCGGTCACCTGAGAGAAAGACAAGTGCTTGTTGTCCATTTTGCGGTAGACCGAAAACAGCGTTTTTTCTCGGCCCATGGCGCGTACCGGCATACCATGGCGGGAGAATTCGTTTTCCACTTCAAGCTGCACCCGTGTCATCAAGTCGCGGCGACGGTGACGCGACTTGTTCAGTGCCTTGGACAGCACCTCGTAGCGCCAGGGGTGCAGAAAACGGAAGGACAGGTCCTGCAGCTCCCGGTAAGTGAAGTTCAGGCCAAGACGGTGCGCAATGGGGGCGTAGATCTCCAAAGTTTCGTTGCTGATGCGCCCCCACTTGCTGCGTGGCATGTCGCTCATGGTGCGCATGTTGTGGGTGCGGTCGGCGAGCTTGATCAGGATGACCCGAACGTCTTTGGCCATGGCCAGCAGCATCTTGCGAAACGACTCGGCTTGGTTTTGTTCGCGGGTGTCGAACTCCAGTTTTTCCAGCTTGGTCAGGCCATCCACCAAGTCGGCCACCGGCGCACCAAAACGCTCGGTCAATTCCTGTTTGGTGACGCCGCAATCTTCCATAGCGTCGTGCATCAGGGCGGCCATCAGAGCCTGTGCATCCAGCTTCCATTCGGTGCACTGCACGGCCACCGCAATGGGGTGGGTAACGTATGGGTCGCCATTTTTGCGCAACTGGCCCAAATGCGCTTCGTCGGCAAAACGGTAGGCTTGGCGAACGCTTTCAACATCAGCAGGTGTCAGGTAGTCCAGCTTGCCCAGCAAGGTCGCAAAGCTGGCTGCAGCGGCGCTGTCCGCTGGATGGGCTTGGGCGGTGGTGGGCTCAGTATTGGACGCAGTAATCATGCCTGTACTTTAGCCTGAGATCGGTCCCCTCGCTGAGCATGTGGCGCCCCTTGCACCTTTGCGGTGCAAGTGTGCGATGAAATGGTTTTTGAGAGGCGAAAAAAAACACCGCCGAGCGGTGTTTTTTAACTTTCAGGGCCGGACGGTCGTGCTCAGAGGGGCACTTTCTTGAGCATTTCCAAGCCAACCTTGCCGGCGGCGATTTCACGCAATGCGGTCACGCCAGGCTTGTTTTTGCTCTCAATTTTGGGTGCGTGACCCTGGCTCAACATGCGGGCGCGGTAGGTGGCTGCCAGCACAAGCTGAAAGCGGTTGGGGATTTTTTCCAGACAATCTTCGACGGTGATGCGTGCCATGTACGGGCTTTCGGAAAGTGTGCGGTGAATCAGTGGATGTTGAGTGCGCGGAACGTATCGCTGCGGGCGGTACGTTGGGCAGTGAACTTGAGCCGCTGGGCATGGACAATGGCCTTGAGGTCAAACAAGGCCCGTTCGAACAACTCGTTGATTATAACGAAGTCGAATTCTCGGGCGTGACCCATCTCGGTGGCAGCGTTTTGCAAGCGCAGTTCAATGACCTCTGCACTGTCCTCGGCGCGCCGCTCTAGTCGAGAGCGGAGTTCTTCCCAGCTGGGCGGTAATATGAAGATCAGCACCGCGTTCGGGAAGATACGTTTGACCTGAACCGCTCCCTGAAAATCGATCTCCAGCACCACGTCTGCACCCTGCGCCATGCGCTGTTCAATGGCCTGCTTGGAGGTGCCGTAGCGGTTGCCATGCACCATGGCCCATTCAAGGAAAGAACCCTGGATGACCATTTGGTCAAAGGTTTCCTTCGATACAAAATAATACTCACGGCCATGCAATTCTTGACCGCGAGGCGGTCGGGTGGTGTGGGAGACGGACGGCACCACGCGCGAATCCAATTCCATCAGCGCCTTTACCAGGCTCGATTTGCCAGCTCCGCTGGGCGCAGCAACCACGAAGAGATTTCCAGGGTAGTCCATAAATATTGATATTAAGTGTTCAGGGCAGCGGTGGAGCGTGGGGCTCTATTCATTCAATGTTTTGCACCTGCTCTCGCATTTGTTCGATCAACACCTTCATGTCCACCGAAATGCGGGTGAGCTCTAGGTTGGACGACTTAGCGCCCAGGGTGTTGGCTTCGCGGTGCAGCTCCTGGATCAAAAAGTCCAGTCGCTTGCCCACATCGGCCCCCTTTTTGATCAGGCGCTCTATCTCGCTCAGGTGCGAGTCCAGGCGGGTGAGTTCTTCGGCCACATCGATGCGAATGGCAAACGCCGTGGCTTCTGTCAAAGCTCGGTCTTTGGCCATGTCGCTGGTGATGGCGTTGCCCAGCGTGCCACTGGAAGCAGCGCCAGGTGCGGAGCCAGCAGACGCACTCAAGGCTTCGTTCCAGCGGTCTATAAAGCGCTGTCGCTGTTGGGCAACCAGCAACGGAATCAGGGGCTGAGCGTCTTGGGCCAGTTGGCGCAGCTGTTTCAACCGGTCCAGCAGCATTTCAGCCAAACGTGTGCCTTCGCGTTCACGTGCGGCCAGCAGGCCGTTCAAGCCGGTTTGTGCCAGCTTCAACAGCGTTTCGTGCAGCTCGCTGGTGTTGCCCTGTTGGCGCGCGGTGAGCTGCAGCACCTCGGCCACCGACAGCGGGGCCGCGCTGGGCAGCCAGGCGCGTATGTTGTCTTGCATGCCCAACAGCTTCTGTAGCTCGTGGGGGTTGGGTGCGCGTGGGCCTGCATCGTTGCGTCCTTCGACCCAGGCACGCACTTCCACTTTGCCGCGCTTGAGTGTGGCGGTCAACAGCTCGCGAATGGCGGGTTCTGATGCGCGCAGGTCGTCAGGAAGTTTGAAAGTGACATCCAAAAACCGGCTGTTAACCGATCGAATTTCGATTCCCAGTGGGTGCTTGGCTTCGCGCGCGGGCTCACTGGTGTTTGCGGCAGAAGGCCCGCCGGTTTGGGCTGTGGCGTAGCCGGTCATGCTGTAAACTGCCATTGAACTGTGTCCCATCAAGTTGTTTGGGCCAAAACGAGGCGCTTCGGAACCCATTCGAATTATGTCAAAGGTCAAACCTGCCCCGCTGCCGCCCGATACTGTGATTGGTGGCTACCGAATTGTTCGCAAGCTGGCGGCTGGCGGTTTCGGTGTTGTCTACTTGGCTGTAGACGCCGAAGGCCTGCAGGTTGCTATCAAAGAATACCTGCCTTCTTCGCTGGCAACACGCGGTCCGGGCGAGTTGCTTCCCCAGGTGCAGCCTGAAAAACTTTCACTGTACCGACTGGGTCTCAAAAGTTTTTTTGAAGAGGGTCGAGCTCTGGCTCAAATATCACACGCCTCTGTAGTGAGCGTGCTGAACTTCTTCCGAGAAAACGAAACGGTTTACATGGTCATGAACTACCTGGAGGGCGCGTCCTTACAGGAATTCATCATCACGGCGCGCGAGTTGAAAAAGCAAAAAGTGTTTCGCGAGTCGACCATCAGGTCGCTCTACGACGAAATCCTGCGCGGTCTGCGCATTGTTCATCAGCACAAGATGCTGCATTTGGACATCAAGCCGGCCAATATTTTCATCACGGATGACAACCGCTCGGTTTTGATCGACTTTGGAGCGGCCCGCGAGGTGCTGAGCAAAGAAGGCAACTTCATTCGCCCCATGTACACCCCAGGGTTTGCGGCACCTGAGATGTACCGGCGCGATTCCAACATGGGCCCCTGGACCGACATCTACGCCATTGGCGCCTGTATTTACGCCAGCATGCAAGGCTATCCGCCCAACGATGCACCCCAGCGCTTGGAAAAAGACCGCCTGTCGTTGGCGCTTTCTCGCTTGCGTGGTGTGTATTCCGACAACCTCATTGAGGTGGTGGAGTGGTGCATGTCGCTGGACCCCCTCTCACGCCCTCAGTCGGTGTTTGCGCTGCAAAAAGAGTTGAACCGCGAAACAGAGCGCAGTTACACCAAGCTCACCGTGGCCGAAAAAATGCGCCTGCAGTTTGACAACATCGTGTCAGACAACAAAAAAACATCGGGTAAGACGGGTATGGGGACTCGGTTTCGATGAAATTTTCTATCTATCAAATCAGCCGCCAAGGGGGGCGCCCGCGCAACGAAGACCGAATTGGTTACGCTTACACCCGGGAGTCTGGCCTTTTCGTTTTGGCCGATGGCATGGGCGGACACCCTGAAGGGGCTATGGCCGCTCAGATCTCGCTGCAAACGTTCACAGCTTATTTTCAGAAGGCGGCCACACCTGTATTGGAGGATGTGCCCAAATTTTTGTCGAGTGCGCTGATGGCTGCCCACCAACAGATCATCCGCTACGCAACAGAAAAAGGCATGCTGGATACGCCGCGCACCACCCTGGTTGCGACTGTGATGGAGCGTAACTGCATTCAGTGGGTTCATTGCGGCGATTCGCGTTTGTACATTGTGCGTGACGGCCAGTTGCTGACCCGCACACGCGACCATTCCTATATGGAGCAGCAGACGCATTTGGGCAAATCCACGGAACACATCAACCGCAACATCCTGTTCACTTGCCTCGGATCGCCAGCCAAACCTATTTTTGACTTGTCTGCTTCCTTGCAACTGCAGCAGGGTGACCGTGTGCTGTTGTGTTCAGACGGCTTGTGGTGCACGGTGAAAGACGAGGAAATCGCATCCGAGTTGGCCAAGCGCCCACTGGACCAAGCCGTTCCAGAGTTGGTCGAAATGGCTTTGCGACGCGGTGGCCCGCGCTGCGACAACGTCACTGTGCTCGCCATGGAGTGGGAGACACCGAATGATTTTGAAAACACCTGGGTGTCTTCTGAAAATGTTGAAAACGGATTTTTTTCCTCCACCATCCAATCGGGAATTCCCGATCCAGCCATAGAAGACATGGATGACGCGGCTATTGAACGCTCAATCGCCGAAATCAACGAAGCGATACGGCGCACCGCCGAACGCAATTCCTGAAGGTATTTCCATGAGCGAATTCATTCGACCCGGTCAACGGGCCGCAGACGCACTGCGCCTGGTGCGCATCACCCGCGCTTACACCATCCACGCCGAGGGTTCGGTGCTGATCGAGTTGGGCAACACCAAGGTGTTGTGTACCGCGTCGGTGGAAGAAAAAGTACCACCGCACAAACGCGGCAGTGGCGAAGGCTGGGTAACCGCCGAATACGGCATGTTGCCGCGCGCCACCCACACCCGCAGCGACCGTGAAGCCGCCAAAGGCAAACAAAGCGGGCGCACGCAAGAAATTCAGCGCCTCATTGGCCGTTCGCTGCGCGCCGTGTTTGACCTGAAGGCGTTGGGAGAGCGCACCATTGCCTTGGATTGCGATGTGTTGCAGGCCGACGGCGGCACGCGCACCGCCAGCATCACCGGCGCTTTTGTGGCTGCGCACGACGCGGTTTCGAGCTTGCTGGCCCAGGGCAAGATCAGCGCTTCGCCCATCAAAGGCCATGTGGCCGCCATTTCGGTGGGCATTTTGCAGGGTCTGCCTTTGTTGGACTTGGAGTATGTGGAAGACGCGGCCTGCGACACCGACATGAACGTGGTGATGACCGGCGCGGGCCATTTCGTGGAAGTGCAGGGCACCGCCGAAGGCGTGGCGTTCAGCCGCGCTGAGATGGATGCTTTGCTGATGCTGGCTGAAAAAGGCATCACCGAATTGGTGGACATGCAACGCCAGGCTCTGGGTTTGGTTTAACGGCGGTCAGGGCAGATATGGCTTCCATGAAACTCGTTTTGGCATCCAACAACGCGGGCAAGCTCGCGGAATTGCAGGCGTTGTTTGCTCCGCTGGGGGTGGAATTGGTTCGCCAGTCCGATGTGGGCATACCCGAAGCACCCGAGCCGCACCGCACGTTTATTGAAAACGCGCTGACCAAGGCGCGGCACGCGGCACGCATCAGCGGTCTGCCTGCGCTGGCCGACGACGCGGGCTTGTGCGTTGAAGCCTTTGGCGGCTTGCCCGGTGTAGACACGGCCTACTACGCCACCCAGTTCGGCTACGCCAAGGGAGATGACAACAACGTGCGTGCCTTGCTGGAGCAAATGGCTGGCCAGACCGACCGCCGCGCCGCGCTGGTGAGCACGCTGGTGGCACTGCGCAGCGCCGACGACCCCGAGCCGCTGGTGGCCACGGGCCGCGCACCAGGGCTCATCAACCAGCAACCCGTGGGCGACAACGGTTTTGGTTTTGATCCGGTGATGTACCTGCCGCAGTTTGGCAAGACCTTTGCCGAACTGCCCACCGAGGTCAAAAACGCCCACAGCCACAGGGGCCAAGCGGCGCAGCAGATGCTGGCGCTGATGCGCGAGCGCTGGTTTGCTGCACCGCTGGCTTCTTCATGAGCCAGGACAAAGGCGTACCCATGTCGTGGCCCGGCGGCCTGGCGCCTGCTGCTGCACCAGCCAGCGCTGCGCCGGTGAACGACATCCGCCACTGGATGCGCCCGGGCACGCTGCAACTTCGCAGCCTGCCGCCGCTCTCTCTCTACATCCACCTGCCGTGGTGCTTGAAAAAATGCCCTTATTGCGATTTCAATTCGCACGTATGGAGCGCCACGTCTGCACCGGGCCAAGCGCTGCCCGAGCAGATGTATTTGGATGCCTTGCGCGCCGACCTGGAGGCTTCGCTGCCGCTGATCTGGGGCCGATCGGTGCACAGTGTGTTCATCGGCGGCGGCACACCCAGTCTGTTTGCGCCCGCCGCCATTGACCAGTTGCTGGCCGATGTGCGCGCCCGCGTTCGTCTGGACGCTGACGCCGAAATCACGCTGGAGGCCAACCCCGGCACGTTTGAAAAAGACCGTTTTCGCGCTTTTCGCGCCGCCGGGGTCAACCGCCTTTCCATCGGTGTGCAGAGCTTCAATGACGTGCACTTGAAGGCCTTGGGCCGGGTGCACGACCGAGCACAGGCCATGGCCGCGGTGGAAGAAGCCGCGCAGGCGTTTGATACCTTCAACCTCGACATCATGTACGCGTTGCCGGGGCAGACGTTGGCCGATTGCGAAGCCGATATGCGCACCGCGCTGTCGTTCAAGCCGCCGCACATCTCCATTTACCACCTGACGCTGGAGCCCAACACCTACTTTGCCAAGTACCCGCCCGCGCTGCCGCCGGACGACGATGCCTACGCCATGCTGGATCGCATCACCGAACTCACCGCTGCGGCCGGGTTGTCGCGCTACGAAATTTCAGCCTATGCCCGCGACGGCCACCGCTGCTGGCACAACCTGAACTACTGGCAGTTTGGCGATTATTTGGGCATTGGTGCGGGTGCCCACAGCAAGCTGAGCTTTGCCCACCGCGTGGTGCGCCCGGTGCGGGTGCGCGAGCCGCGCCTGTACATGGAGCGCGCACTGGCGGGTAATGCGGTAGTGAGCGCCGAAGAAGTGGCGCGGGCCGAATTGCCGTTTGAATTCATGCTCAACAGCTTGCGGCTGAAAGCGGGGTTTGAAGTGCAAGATTTTCTGGACCGAACCGGCCTGCCGCTCTCCTCCATTGAGCAGGGGTTGAGCCGCGCCGTGCAACAAGGCTTGCTGGAGCGCGATGCCCAGCGCGTCTGGCCTACCGAGCGAGGCTTTGACTTTTTGAGCGACTTGCAGTGTCTGTTTTTGCCAGACTGAACCCTGCCAAGGCGGGGTCAGTTTTCTAGCAAACCTTTGAGTTCGTCCATGGCAATGAGCCGCTGCACTTCGGCAGCACCGCCAATGAGCATACCGCGCACAAAAACCATGGGAAACGTTGGCCAGCCGGTCCACATTTTCAGCGCATTGCGCCGCCTCCATTGTGAGGTGTAGCCACCAAATACCAAGTATTCGTGGGCCACGCCCGCAGCGTCCAGCGCCCGGCGGGCTTTGCGCACAAAAGGGTTGCTGTCCATGCCTACCACCACAACAGAGTGGCTGTGGATAGCCGTTTGTACTTGTTGGATCGCATCGCGGTGCAGCGCCGCTACTAGCTGGCGGATTCCGGGATGCAGGTGTTTCTCGTCTAGCACGGGGCGGTTCATGAGGATCTCTTGGTAGACAGGTCACTAAGACAATCTTTTGAAATGCGTGACGAACGCTGAGCATGTGGACAGCGCCACAATTCCCCAGTCGGTTGCCTGACAATGTAGTCAGATTGTGAATTTATCCCTTGTTGGCTCCAGTCTCCTCTGCTAATGTCGAAAAGAGTGTTCAAAAATGCCGTCGCTCATGGGTCTTGAGGTCGCATAAATAAAAGGTGGCTCATGCAAGAGAAAACTATACAACGTTCACCCTCAGTTGGGGGGGGTAAGATGCTTAAGGCTGACAGTGCCCTGGTTGCTGCGCTGGTGCTGGTCGTCTTGGTGCTGGAGGCTTTCACGGGTCTGCTGAGATCGGTTGACAACCGTTTTTTTGACAGCGTCAGTCTGCTGACCCAGCGCTCCCCATCAAACCAAGTTGTTGTGCTCGCCATTGACGATGAGAGCATTGCCAATATCGGGCGTTGGCCGTGGTCGCGAGATGTCCATGCAAAGGTGGTTGAGCAATTGACCCAAGGCAAAGCCAAAACAGTGGTTCACACCTCGTTTTTTTTCGAACCCCAAATCGATCGTGGCCTTTCTTACTTGCAGCAATTACAACAGGTGGTGGCTTCAGCAGACTCAGCCGACCCCGTTATTCCTCGTTTGACGCAAGCCTTGGATGAAGCAATAAGGGACTTAGATGCCGACACCATATTGGCTGACAGTTTGCAGCGATCCCAGCGTGTCATGTTGCCCATGATTTTTGAACTGGGAGAGCCCTTGGGGCGAGCGGAACAGCCGCTTCCCGATTTTGTTACCCAGCATGCACTGAGACCACAGGGAACCCTGCAGCCCCTTTATGGTGTGAAAGCCCATACTCCGCTTACGATCCTGGGCTCTCGTGCCGCAGGCGTGGGGCATCTCAACATGCTCCCGGATCCCGGCGACGGGTCGTTGCGCGCCCAGCAACTTTTTATAGAGCACGATGGGTTTTGGGTGGGTAGTTTGGCGATGCAGACGGCTGCACACAGTCTCAATCTCACCGCCAAAGACTTGGCGATAACACCCTCTGATCAGCTGAAAATGGGTGGTGTGATGGTGCCCTTGGACGGGATAGGTCAGTTCTATCCCCAGTTTTATAAAGGTCAAGACGGCCGTGAGGCCTTTGCTGTGGATTCGTTCTTTGACGTTTATTCAGGAAAAATTCCTGCCAACAAATACGCTGGCAAGATCGTGATCATTGGTGCGACTGCGACGGGTGTTGGAGATAGATTTGTAACCCCCATTTCTGCCGTCACCAGCCCTCCTGTCGTGTTGGCGCATACCATGTCTAGTCTAATGAATGGGCACTTTTTCTCTGCACCCGATTGGGGTGCATGGGTGGGTATGGGAGCAATATTGGCAGTGTCATTGTTGGTTGCTTTGGCGCTGCCGGCACTGTCAGCCGGTGTGGCTGCTGTCGTTACTGGGACGATCTTCGTGGTCCTGTTGATCAGCGAAGCCTGGCTTATTGCATCGAGTCACACTTGGGTTCCGATGACCCAGGCGGCGGTTGTGCTGGTTGTGGCGTATCTGGGGTTGACGACCAAAAGATTTTTGTTTGCAGAAGCCGGAAGAATCAAGTCAGACGAAGAATCCGCGGAGACCAATCGGATGATGGGCCTGGCGCACCAAGGTCAGGGGCAACTGGATTTGGCATTCGATAGATTTCGCCGGGTTCCCATGACAGGCGCACTCATGGACAATTTGTCCAACCTTGCCCTGGATTTTGAGCGCAAGCGCCAGTTCAACAAAGCGCAGGCCGTTTATGAGCACATGGCGGCTCACAATCCCGATCATCGTGATTTGAGCGCTAGACTGAAACGGGTCAAAGTATTGTCCGAAACTGTCATGCTAGGAGGGTCGGGAAGTCACCCCGGCGGTACGCTCCTGCTGGATGGTGACCACATCGAAAAACCCATGTTGGGCCGCTACCAGGTTGAAAAGGAACTGGGCAAAGGAGCGATGGGCGTGGTTTATATGGGGCGAGATCCCAAAATAGGTCGCGTGGTCGCTATAAAAACCATGGCTCTGTCGCAAGAATTTGAGGGAGCTGAGCTTGAGGATGCCCGTCAACGTTTCTTTCGAGAGGCAGAAACGGCAGGCCGCCTACAACATCAGAATATCGTGACGATTTTTGATGCTGGCGAGGATCACGAATTGGCCTACATCGCCATGGAATACCTCAAAGGCAAAGATTTATTGGAATACACAAAACCAGGGCAACTGTTACCGGTTGAAACGGTTGTGGGTATTTTGATCCGGATTGCCGAGGCGCTGCAATATGCGCACGGCTTGAACGTGGTGCACAGAGACATCAAGCCAGCCAACATCATGTACGACCCTGCCACCGGGGCCGTGAAGGTGACAGACTTTGGCATTGCTCGCGTCACCGATGCCAGCCGGACGCGTACGGGAATGGTTCTTGGAACGCCCAGTTTTATGTCACCTGAGCAGATTGCGGGTAAGAAAGTAGATGGCCGCTCTGACCTGTATTCTTTGGGAGTGATGGCCTATCAGTTGTTGAGTGGGTTTCTGCCGTTTCATGCAGAATCCATGACAGAATTGATGTTCAAAATTGCCAACGAACCTGCACCCGATATTCGTACGGCCAATCCCACCATTCCTGCTGAGCTCGCTGCAGTTGTATCAAAAGCCTTGGCAAAAACGCTCGATATCCGTTATGAATCAGGTGATGCATTTGCACACGATCTGCGGCAAGCCCTTGCTGAGACCGGCCACTTGAAGCCAATTCCCTCAGATAATTCACCCCAGGTTATCCCAGCACTGGGAGAACGAACTGATCCATTGTTTTTGGCAACAGAAAAGATGGATGTACTTGTTTCTCCTGCGGCCTCCCAAAAGGTCTATGAGACCACGGTGATCTTGCCCAAAGACGGGGTACCTGAAGATGTGCGAACCCTACCATTGACAAACAATCAACGTCGGCCATCATGAAGTTTGAGTTTGCTTGTGCAAGCGACGCTGGTCTGGTGCGCGACAACAATGAAGATTCTGTGGGCTGTGACATGGAACACGGCGTTGCGGTTTTGGCCGATGGCATGGGAGGGTATAAGGCAGGAGAAATTGCCAGTGCGATGGCTGTCACATTCGTGCGTAACGAGTTGGTTCAATGGTTGAACACCATGAAATCCAATCATATTGCTTTGGATACACAGAGTGCAATAGAATCCTGCATCAATCATGCCAATGCTGCTATATACAATGCAGCGCAATCCAACTCACAGTTTACTGGCATGGGGACCACTGTTGTTGCGGGTGTCTTTGCATGCGACCAAGTTACGCTGGGGCATGTAGGCGATTCGCGGGGTTATCTTTCGCGAGGTGGTGTACTCACGCAATTGACAAAAGATCATTCTCTGTTGCAAGAGCAAATAGATGCAGGCTTTATTACATTAGATCAGGCCAAAGTGGCCATTCATAAAAACCTGGTAACACGGGCTCTTGGGGTGGACGCATTGGTGCGAGTCGATGTTCAAGTACATCGCCCTGTCATTGGCGATATATACCTGATGTGCTCCGATGGTTTGACGGATATGGTAGATAATGACGCTATTTTAAAAACCCTGAATGGAGATGGAACATTGTTGGAAAAAGCCAATATGCTTATTTGCCAAGCGAATGCTGTAGGTGGTCGCGACAATATATCTGTTGTACTTGTCGGTGCAAAGGCACAATCTCGTGCAAACCGAATGTTTCCATGGCTGTTTCGCAAGAAGCCATAACTGATAACCACAAGACCCTCTTTGATCGGAATTATATATGCCAAAATTAATCGTTTCCATGGATGGAGTTGCTATCAAGGAAGTGCAACTTACCAAGGACCGTACCACGCTAGGACGCAGACCGTATAACGATATCGTGATCGATAGTTTGGCGCTCAGTGGTGAGCATGCTGTTTTAAAAATGAGTGGTGCTGATGTTTTTTTAGAAGATTTGGACAGTACCAATGGTACCTATGTCAATGGAAAACCCATCAAGCAGCAGCAGTTAAGTCACAATGACACCATTGAGGTCGGTAAGCACAAGATCAAATTTCTGAGTGAGCCCGCTGGTGTCGGGTTCGATAAAACCATGGTTATGCGCTCGCCGGTTGTAAAGCCCGTTGTTCATGCTGAGCCTGTTGGCCAAGCATCCATCAAAATTTTATCGGGTGCAGCCGTCGGCCGAGAGGTGCCTTTCGTGAAGGTTGTGACAACCATCGGCAAGCCTGGAGTGGCTGTGGTGTCCATTACCCTGCGCGCTCACGGTTATGCCGTTGCCATGGTAGAAGGAGTCAACCGACCCACGCTAAATGAAAAAACTCTCGGAGCTGTCCCTGAAATGCTGAAGCACGGTGATATTCTTGAATTGGCAGGTACGAAAATGCAGTTTGTTCAGGTGTAACTCTTGGTCTAACGGATGCCAACATTAAGAATTAGCTGATGGTATCCAAACGTCCATTGGTAAAGCTCGGCATCGCGTTGTTACCGGTGCTGCTTGCGGTTTTGCATGTGACGAGCATATGGAGAATAGGCCCGCTGGAATGGGTGGACGACCTCATTTATGACACCCGGTTGCGTGCCACCATGCCCGAAACGCTGGATGAGCGCATTGTGATTGTGGATATAGACGAAAAAAGTTTGGCCGAAGTGGGGCAATGGCCTTGGCCACGCGACAAACTGGCTGCCATAACCCATCATTTATTTGACGAGCAACGCATTGCTGTTCTGGGCTTCGATGTGGTTTTTGCTGAACCTGACGTGAGTTCTGGGTTGCTCCGCTTAGAGCAACTGGCAGGTCGAGAGTTGGCGCATATTTCTGAATTCACCAGCCAAGTGAAGGAGCTTGCTGCTACATTGGATCACGATCGTTTGTTTGCGAATGCCATTGCCAACCGCCCTGTAATTTTGGGGCATTATTTTACCAGTGATCGTGATGGGCGAACCAGTGGACAGTTGCCTGCCCCGGTGATGGAAAAAGAAACTTTTGGCCGTCTGCAGAGTGGATTGATTGGGTGGACAGGGTATGGCGCGAACCTGCCCATATTGATGAAGTCGGCCTCAGACGGAGGTTACTTTAATGCCATTACCGACAGCGATGGCGTGGTCCGAGCTATACCATTGGTCTCCGAATTTGAAGGTGTTTATTACCAGTCACTGTCTTTGGCTGTTTATCGTGCCTTGTTGGGTCAAAGCACTGTAGAGCCAGGATTTCCATCTTCAAGATTTTTGCCCCGTGGCTACGATGAATTGGTAAGCATTGTTATTCGGGAAGATGGAAATACGGTGGCCTTGCCAGTCGATTATCGTGGGGGCAGTCTTATTCCCTATCGCGGTCGTGGTGGTCCACAGGGGGGGTCGTTTGCATATGTGTCGGCCTCCGACGTGCTTCACAGCCGCTTAGCTCCCGGTATGCTGAAGGGCAAGGTGGTTCTGTTCGGTACAACGGCACCCGGACTGCTTGATTTGCGAACAACGCCAGTTGGACCTGCCTATCCCGGCGTAGAGGCCCATGCCAACTTAATTTCAGGATTTTTGGATGGGAATACTTTGGTTATTCCAGATTACGCCTTGGGTTATGAGTTGGTCGTTATTGTAATATGCGGACTTTTGTTGACGCTGTTGCTTCCAAGGTTGTCAGCACCCAAAGCCATGGTTTTGAGTTTGATCATGATTGCGGTTGTGAGTGGACTGAATCTGTGGCTCTATACCCAACATGGGCTTGTATTGCCATTGGCGGCATCCATTTTTATGGTGGTTGCGGCATTTGTCTTTAACATGAGTTATGGTTATTTCTCAGAAAGTCGTTCCAAGCGTGAGTTGGCGCAACTGTTTGGAACATACGTACCTCCTGAACTGGTTCAGGAAATGGTAAAAGACCCAGACCGTTACACCATGCAGGCTCGGTCGTGTGAGTTGACCGTCATGTTCTGTGACATGCGAGGATTTACACACCTGTCCGAAGGACTGACCCCTGAGCAGTTACAGGCATTGCTCAACCGTTTGTTTAGTCGACTGACGCGGGTTATTCGGAAACACCGAGGAACCATCGACAAGTATATGGGTGATTGCGTTATGGCATTTTGGGGGGCCCCCATACAAAGTGCTGATCATGCAAAGCAGGCTGTTCTAGCGGCATTGGACATGATTTTGGCATTAGCCGAAATCAACCAAGAATTTATCAAAAAGGGGTGGCCGCAGATCGGCATTGGAATTGGTCTCAATACAGGGCCTATGTTTGTAGGCGATATGGGATCAGATCTTCGTCGCAGTTACACTGTGATTGGCGATGCTGTCAACTTAGGTTCCCGTCTTGAGGCGTTGTCTCGAATTTATGGGGTCGATATTGTGGTCGGTGAGTCCGTTCGACGTTTGGCTTCTGGATTTCACTGGCAAGAGTTGGATCGTGTGGTTGTTAAAGGGAAGGTTGAGTCGGTTGCGATATACACACCTCGTCAAATCACGGGTGTGCAGACAGATGCCGATCTCAATCTTGAATTGTCTGAGTGGGCCAGTTTTCTACGGGCGTACCGGCATCAGAATTGGGATGCCTGTGATACCACACTGCTGAATCTCAAACGTTTAAATTCTGACTATGCTTTGTATCAATTTTATACCAATCGGGTGTCTGAGCGAAGACATCTGCCCTTTGACCCAACATGGGACGGCTCTACCCATTTTCAATCAAAGTAATTTTTATAGTTTGGCTTTTACATTTATCTTTGTGCTTGCAGTCCATGCTTGGATATTGAGTGTCGGTGCTGTGTATCTTATTTCTAATCATAATTAGAACCCAATTTGATGGTTTTTTCTAAACCCCTTGCATCGTTGCCATTGGCGCGGCACAGAATGCGTTTAACTTCATGCTTGTCTACCCAGCAATCGGATATGTCGTTGTCTTCTGAGTATGGATTGAATGACATCCATCACTTCAATCTTCCGCATACCAAACCATTCTTGGTTAAAACGGTATTCTTACATGATTCGATATTCCGTAGTTTTAATCTGGAGTGTGTTGTTTTGGCTTCAAGTCAGGAGTTTATTGTATGACCGCCAGCCACAGTGTTCCAGTCGGTTTGGCGCCAGCAGAGCAGTCTTTAGCGGCCTTTGAGGCGCTTTTTTACAAGCGCTTACAGCAGGTCACGACGCGTATTCATGAGACTGAAAATCTAACCAATTTGATGTTGGATGTCAGTCAAGACATTTGTAATTTATTGAATGCTGATCGATTTACGCTGTATGCGGTCAATGATGAGCAGTCAGCTATAGTGTCTCGCGTTAAGACGGGTCTCCACACAACCAAAGACATCAAGTTACCCATAGGGCCGCAAAGTATTGCTGGTTTTGTTGCTCAATCTCGGCGTATTCTTAATATTTCTGATGTTTATGATGACGCTGAACTGCAACGTATTCATCCTACATTGATTTTTCTGAAAGAAGTTGATAAACGTTCTGGCTACAGAACGCGCCAGATGTTGGTTGCACCTGTTGTTCGCGGTGAAGAACTTTTGGGTGTTCTTCAGGTGATCAATTCCAGGAACGATCAGCCCTTTGGTGCATTGGAGTTGGATGGTGTGCAGCAGTTGTGCACAACCCTGGCGACGGCCATTCGGCGCCGTGTTACCCCACTGGCTGCCAAGGTGCGTGTGCTCAGTTCTAAGTACGACCATCTGATTGCACTTGGTGCTTTGGATGTACAAACGCTTCAAGACTGTTTGCTCCAAGCAAGGAGTCAATCTGAATCGGTCGAGAAAATTTTGTTTGACAGTCACCATGTTTCATTGGATCTGATTGGTTCTGCTCTTGCTCATTTCTTTAAAGCCCCTTATTTGCCGTTTGACAAGCAAAGAATTCGTAACGAAGGATTGCACGGGGCACTGAAACGGGATTTTGTACTCGCTCGCCGCTGGTTGCCCATTGAAGACACGTCAGATGGATTGTTGATCATGTCGTTGGACCCAGAGGCCATACGGTCTGCACGTTGGGTTCCCCAGGTCTTTACACAGTTCTCCCGTTTTGTTTATGCGGTAACTACAGAAGCTGAATTTGCAAAAACTGTCAATCAATTTTATGGTGATGGTGGAGGTACCAGCAGCATTGATGACTTGTTGGCGGATCTACAAACGCCACTGGAGGACGAGACAGCTCTCGATCAAGCGATTGTCTCGGCTGCACAAGACAATGAACTGGTTAAATTTGTCAACAAAGTAATCGTAGATGCGTATCAGCAAGGTGCTTCTGACATTCATATTGAGCCGATGCCAGGAAAGGTGAAAACCGGTATACGGTTTCGTATTGATGGATCTCTTATTCCCTATATTGAGGTACCAGCCGCTTTTCGAGAGGCCATGGTTGCTCGGCTTAAGATCATGTGTGACTTGGACATATCTGAAAAACGAAGACCTCAAGACGGGAAAATCAAGTTCAAAAAGTATGGTCCCTTGGATATCGAGCTTCGTGTAGCTACATTGCCCTCTTCTGGAGGCGTGGAAGATGTGGTTATGCGCATCTTGGCGGCTGGTGAACCCATTCCACTGGAAAAGCTGGGCCTTACACCTTACAACCACAAGCAATTGATTGCCACGGTAAGCAAGCCCTACGGGTTGTTTTATGTTTGTGGGCCTACTGGGTCAGGTAAAACAACAACGCTTCACTCCATACTTAAGCATCTGAATACACCCGATACTAAAATTTGGACGGCCGAAGATCCTGTTGAAATCACACAAAAGGGTTTGCGCCAGGTGCAAGTCAACAAAAAAGCGGGTATTGATTTCGCCTTGGTGATGAGGGCTTTTTTGCGTGCCGATCCTGACATTATCATGGTGGGTGAAAGTCGGGACAAGGAGACTGTGAGCATGGGTGTTGAAGCTTCACTGACCGGGCATTTGGTTTTTTCAACCCTTCATACCAACTCTGCTCCCGAATCGATCACTCGGTTGTTGGATATGGGGATGGACCCCTTCAATTTCGCAGACGCTTTACTGGGTATCTTGGCTCAGCGTCTCGCCAAGCGGCTTTGTAGCTGCAAAGAAACGTACACGCCTTCATCGGCTGAACTCAAGAGTTTCATTCAGGAGTACGCACAGGATTTGCAGCGCACTCCCGCTTGGCGCGCCAATCCCGGTGACGCTTCGCAGGAACTGCTCAACGAATGGACCGATCACTACGGTGTTGAAGGACAGCTTCGGTTTCCTCGTGCGAAAGGTTGCGATACCTGTCGCGGAACCGGCTACAAAGGCCGACTGGGCCTTCATGAGCTGCTGGTTGCGAACGACTTGACCCGTCAATTGATTCAGGAGCACGCGCGCGTAGCGGAGCTTTTTACCGCGTGCGTTGACAGTGGTATGCGGACTCTAAAAATGGATGGTATGGAAAAAGTGCTGATGGGTTTGACCGATATGAAGCAGGTGAGAGCGGTATGCATCAAGTGATCAGTCCATCTCTAGGGCTGCATTTTCCGTTGGTTTTTGGTGTGGGTGTTGGATTTCATGGTTATGCGTTGAGGTTGATGGGTGCGCGTGCCCGCAAGCGGGTGAGGTTCATGTGTGAAATCTGACGGACTTACGTTGTCCTGTGCGTCTGTGGGTTCGACATCCGTTCTGAAGCGCTTCACAATACGAACCAATGGGTTAGGGCGCGGGTTGGTTTTGACACAAGATTGAACAGGTGCCTGGCTGAGCAAGTTGCACACAAGAAGGTTTGGCATGAAATCAAAGATGGGTTGGCGCTTGTGGGTTGGGTTTTGGTCCATGCTAGTCTGCGTGGGCATGGCACAGGCACAAACCGGTGTTTCGGTTTCGCAGACCAACTCTCCTGCGCCTGTGGTGGGCGAGGTTGTGTTTGCCAGAGGTGTTGGGTTTGCACAAATGCCTGGGCAGACACCCCGCACACTGGGTGTGGGACTGAATTTGCAGCAGGGTGATAGGCTCACCACCGCTGTGGGTGCTTCTGCCATTGTCAAACTCGCCGACGGCACGCGCATGACGCTGCGGCCCCAGAGTGACATGGTGTTGCAGCAAGTCCGTTACACCCCCGATGCACCCGACAACAACCTGTTGCTCGAACTGTTGCGGGGTGGGTTCCGTGCCATCACGGGGCTGATTGCCAAAGACAACGATCGCGCTGCACTCGTCAAAACGCCCACAGCAACCATTGGTATTCGAGGAACCGACTTTGACGCACGTCTGTGCGGAACGGACTGTTTTGAAGAAATTCGAACTGCGAAGGAGGCTCCTAGGGCTGCCAGCTTGCGCGCAAGTGCCAAAGTGGTATTGGTCGATGGCGTGCTGACGGCAACGTCAGATGCTGGCGATCAACGAAAACTGGTCCATGGTGGCAGTATCTACCCCGGTGATGTTTTGGAGACAGGGCCACGCACCAAGGTTGTGCTGGCCTTTCGAGATGAAAGCAAAATCACCCTGGGTGCTGCGACCACTTTCAAAGTCAACGACTTCGTGTTTGACTCGCAAAATCCTTCGGATGGGCGATTTTTGGTGTCTTTGCTCAAGGGTACCGTTCGCGCGTTGACAGGTTTGATTGGCAAAGCTCAGCCGCGCAATGTGGCTTTCAAAACGCCGACAGCGACGATTGGCATCCGTGGCACAGGGATTGACCTGTCCTGCGAAAGTGCGGGATGCCAGTTCTTCACCTGGTTGGGCACCATGACCGTGACACCTGAAGGTCAAACGGCGTTGCAGGTTTTACAGGCAGGACAAGGGTTGTTTGTATCACCGACGGGCATGAGCCCCATCAATGAGTTGCCGCTGCCCGGGCTTGACAGACCCGATCAGGTACCTGTTGATGTGGGTCCGTTGTTCTCGTCATCGGCGGTAGACGACACGGCGCAGGGCTTGTATGTGTTTGTTCGTGACGGCCATATTCAAATCACCACCGCCACTGGCGATGTGATGCACTTGGGCAGGGGTGAGGTGGGACTGGCTGATAACGAGGGTCGAGCCTTGCGTCCGCTGCAAGTACCCCTGTTCATGGACTTGGACCCGACACCCCAGCCGAACAACTCTAACCCGCTGCTGACCACCGTTCTGGAAGAAGCGGGTGTGCGTACTCAAAACCAATGCCGCAGATGAATACTTTCTTGCGTTTAACTTCCCGCTTGCATGCCATTCAACTGCCGTTGTGGGTGGTGGGCTGGGTGTCGATCACTGTGGGGCCGGTACTGGCGCAGCCCGTGTTGCCTGCGCCTACCTTGTCAACACAAGCCCCTGCGGCTGTGGCAGAACCTTTGCTGCTGCGCGGGTTCACGGTGATTGGCGACAACCCGCTCGACGATGCGGCGACCACGCGGACCGTGGCGCCTTTTTTACGGGCCGAGGTCAGCATGGACCTGTTGCAGAAGGCCACGGCCGCATTCGAAGCGGCGTTGGTGGCAAAAGGCTATACCTTGCATCGGGTGGTGTTGCCGGCGCAGGAGGTGTCTGACAACTTGACTTTGCAGGTGGTTCGTTTTGCGATCGGGCGTGTGGTGGTTGAAGGGGCTGGTTTTTTTGGCGATGACAACATTCGCCGCAGCCTGCCCGAATTGCAGGAGGGTGAGACGCCCAGCGTGAGAAAAATAGCGGTGCAGACCGCACTGGGCAACGAAAATCCCGCTAAACGCGTACAAGTCGCCTTAAGGGGATCGGATGACAACCCCGATCGGATCGACGCCACGGTACGTGTGCAGACCTCCAATCCTTTCACGGGGGCGGCCAGTTGGGCCAACACGGGTAACGCGTCGTCGGGGCGTGACCGCTTCAGCCTGACGCTGGGTCATGCCAACCTTTGGGGTCGAGACCATCAGTTTTATGCTGCGCTCACCACTTCGCTGGCCACTTTCGCCGATGTGCGCCAACTCGGGTTGTCTTACCGCCTGCCTTTTTACGCCGTTGGTGGCATGCTGGATTTGAGCCTGACCGATTCAACTGTGCTGGGGCAGTTTGGTACCTTCACCAGCACGGGAGCTGGGAACACGTTGTCGGTGCTTTTTACCCAGCATTACGGCGGGGAGGGCGGTTTGACCCGTTACGCCACTGTGGGCTTGGAAGACAAGGTGTTCGATGCGACTTCAGTGACCTCAGTGGGCGGTGTATCTTTACCGGTACATCCAGAGCGCCGAAGCCGTCCACTGAGTTTGGGACTCAAGGCTAGGCAGCAGTCAGACACCGCTTACTGGGATGCCCATCTAACGCTGGCAACCAACTTGCCCGGTGGCCGTGGCAATACCTTGACCGCTTACCAAGATGAAAACCAGTCGATCACCCGAACCCGCTGGTCGGCGCTGAGGTGGGGTGGCAGTCGGGTGGGCCAAATGCCTGGTGGCTGGTTGATGGGTGTCCGGTTGCAGGGGCAATGGGCTTCTACCTCGCTCATTGCGGGCGAGCAATTTGGGCTGGGTGGTGCAGGCAGCTTGCGCGGTATGGGCGAACGTGTGATGGCCGCCGACTCGGGCTTGGGTTCTGGACTGGAGTTCACCACGCCTATTCTGGCTGATGGGCTGCGGGGCGTGGTTTTTGCCGATGCGGGATGGCTCAGGCGGCGCTCGGAAGGTGCTGTCAGGGGGGCTCCGCGCTCCGATTCCGCTTTGTCGGTGGGTTTCGGCATGCGTTACGGCAGTGGGCCACTGGCGGTGTCCTTGGATTACGCGCGAGTGGTCAAGGGTAGTCGCACGCCACTGTCGCTGAACGCTTCGGCACCTCAAAAGGGTGAGGACAAGCTGCACCTAACGCTCAGCGCGCAGTTTTAAGACAAGCTGGCTTTGATAGACCAAGTCTCCGGGAGGGGAGCTTGGTCTTTCTGGTTTTAAGGGCAATCTTCTGCTGTGCCTTCGGCCACCAAGCCTTCATCGCTGGCCTGTTTACGCCTTTCCTCAGGCGTAGTCGTTGCCGCAGTGCCAGCGACCACCGCTTCCTCCTCCATCACTCTTTCCACCATGGCCACAAATGTGCTCAGCACATCATTTGCAGCTTCTTGTACCTCTGGAGCAGGAGCAGGAGCAGGAGCAGGAGCAGGAGCAGGAGCAGGTGCAGGAGCAGGTGCAGGAGCAGGTGCAGGTGCAGGAGCAGGAGCAGGTGCAGGTGCAGGTGCAGGTGCAGGTGCAGGTGCAGGTGCAGGTGCTGGTGCTGGTGCAGGTGCAGGTGCAGGTGCTGGTGCTGGTGCTGGTGCTGGTGCTGGTGCTGGTGCTGGTGCTGGTGCTGGTGCTGTTCCAACACTAATCGTCACCAATGAAATAT
>JAUXXN010000415.1 GCA_030684755.1 Hydrogenophaga sp. | reverse complement strand
TGCGGAAAAAGTCCACCGTGTGCACCATGGCCTTGCCCGGGGGCACGCGCACCACGGCGGCGTCGTCGGGCGCGTGCAGGCCAATCAGCACGTCGTCGCGCTCCACCGGCTGCAGGCTGCCCAGCGCGCGGGTCAGGATGCTGGCGCCTACTTTGGCGCCGCAGCCGCCGCAGCGCATGGCAATGGCCGAAATGGCTTGTTTCGACTCTTCTGCGCTCAGCGCCATGCTGCTGGCGGGCGCTGTGCCGGCGCTGCTGGGCGCCATGGCGGGCAGCTCGGTGAACTTGCGCATGAAGCGCCGGTCGATGCTGTCTTTCCAGCGCCAGACCCAGGCGCCGGCAAAGCCCAGGCGTCCGCGCGATGCCACGGCAAACTGGTCACCGGTGGAAATGAGCGCCAGCCAGCTGCGCTGCGGCTTGTAGCTCACCAGCGGCTGGCCGCGCAGGCTCAGGCGCAGGTTTTTCACCAGCGGTGGGCCCATGCGCACCGCAAACACCCCGGCTTTTTCAAGCGGGCGTGCGGTGAATGAAGCCACGTCGCCTGCGGCAAAAATCTTGGGATCGTTCAGCGTTTGCAGGCGGTCGTTGACCTGGATGAAGCCGTGCGCGTCCAGCGCCAGGCCGGTGCTTTGCAGCCAGGCCGGGCCGCCTGCCTGGGTCACCCACAGGGTTTCATCGGTGTCAAAGCGCCGGCCGTCTTGTGTGAGCAGGCAGCCGGGTGTGACCTCGGTCACCTCGGCGTGCGCGTGCACCGCCACGCCCCGCGCTTGCAGCACGCGGGCAAAGCGCGCGCGCACACCGGGGTTGTGGGTGGGCAAGATGCTGTCGCCCGCCGTGAGCAGCACAAAGTGCAGCAGGTCGGGGCTGCGGCCCAGCGCCTCCAGCTCGTTGCGCAGCCGGTATTGCATGGACAGCACCAACTCCACGCCACCCGCGCCGCCGCCCACCACCGTCACCGTGAGTGGCGCCTGCAGCGCCTGCACCCGGCCCAGCAGGCCGAGCCAGCGCTGGTTGAACTGGGCGATGGGCTTCACCGGCACGGCGTGGGCTTGAGCGCCTTCCACCTTGCGCACGTTGGGGGTGGAGCCGGTGTTGATGGACAGCAGGTCGTAGGGCAGTGCGGGCCGGTCTTTCAGCAGCACGCGCTGTTGGGTGCGGTCCAGGCCGGTGACTTCGCCGCGAATGAAGCGCGCCCCGGCAAACGCCGCCAGGCGGCCGAGGTCGATGTGCACGTCGTCAAAGCTGTAGTGGCCCGAAATGTAGCCCGGCAGCATGCCGGAATACGGTGTGTCCACATCGGTGCAAATGAGGGTGATGCGCAGGCCCGGCTCGGGCTGCATGGCCAGCATGCGCAGCACGACCACGTGGCTGTGTCCGCCGCCGACGAGCACCAGGTCGCGCTCGACGGGTTGTTCTGAAACTTGCATGGGAATCCGTGTGAGGCTATTCCCCCGGATCATAGAGGCGGGGCAGCGCGCGCTGGCGTGCAGGGCCATACCCCACCCGCTGCGGGGCCGGTTCCTGAGCCGCGCTCAGTTCGTCTGCATGGGCTGGAAGCGGTCGGCCCGGTCCACCAGGCTGCGCATCTGGCCCGCTGCGTGGATGGTGACCGCATGCGGTGTGCAGCCCGGCCGGGGTGAAATGTAGTTGGCCATTTCGCGCGCCAGCGCCTGCTGGCCGGGCGGGGCGTTGGCCAGCAGGGCAATGACCATGTTTTCCAGGGCGATCACCCGCACGCGCAGCTGCACCAACTCGGCGTTGGTCAGGGCGGGCTCGTCGCTGGGCGGGGTGCTTGGGGTGGCCTGGGCGGTGGCGCTGGGGTGCAATGACGAGGGCATGGCGAGTCTCCTGCTGGGGGCGGCGCGCGGTGCGCGCCTGGGCCATTGTGGGACGGTTTGACGCCGGTGCCAACCGGGTCCGCCCGTGCCGCTAAAACAGCACGCGGCTGCGCAGGGTGCCGGGCACGCCCGCGAGCTCGGCGAGTGCCAGCTCGGAATGCGCGGCGTCGATGTCCATCACCACGTAGCCCACGTCTCCGCGCGTTTGCAAGTACTGCGCCGAGATGTTGATCTGGTGGTCGGAAAAAATGCGGTTGATGCCCGAGAGCACGCCGGGCACGTTGCGGTGGATGTGCAGCAGGCGGTGTTTGCCGGGGTGTGCGGGCAGGGCCACCTCGGGAAAGTTCACGGCCGAGGTGGAGGTGCCGTTGTCGCTGTACTTGACGAGCTTTTCTGCCACCTCGATGCCGATGTTTTCCTGCGCTTCCAGCGTGGAGCCGCCAATGTGCGGCGTGAGGATCACGTTGTCCAGCCCGCGCAGCGGCGACTCGAACGTGTCCTGGTTGCTGTGCGGTTCTTCAGGAAACACGTCGATGGCCGCACCCAGCAGCGCCTTGTTTTTCAGCGCGCTGGCCAGCGCGTCCACGTCCACCACGGTGCCGCGCGAGGCGTTGATCAGCACAGCGCTGGGCTTCATGCGCGCGATCTGCGCCGCGCCAATCATCCACTGTGTGGCGGGCGTTTCGGGCACGTGCAGGCTCACCACGTCGGCGGTGGCCATCAGCTCGTCCAGGCGGGTGAGCGGGCGCGCGTTGCCCAGCGGCAGTTTGGTGGCGGTGTCGAAAAACACCACGTTCATGCCCAGCGCCTCGGCCAGCACCGAGAGCTGCGTGCCAATGGCGCCGTAACCCACGATACCCAGCGTCTTGCCACGGATTTCATACGAATGGCTGGCCGACTTCAGCCAGCCGCCCCGGTGTGCCACAGCGTTCTTTTCCGGTACGCCGCGCATCAGCAATATGGCTTCGGCCAGCACCAGCTCGGCCACCGAGCGGGTGTTGGAAAAAGGCGCGTTGAACACCGCGATGCCGCGCTCACGCGCCGCCGCCAGGTCCACCTGGTTGGTGCCGATACAGAAGCAGCCCACGGCGGCGAGGCGGGGGGCGTGGCTCAGCACCTCGGCGGTGAGCTGGGTGCGCGAGCGGATACCGACAAAGTGCGCGTCGGCGATCCTGGCTTTCAGCTCGTCGTCGGGCAGGGCGCCGGGCAGGCTTTCGATCTGGCTGTAGCCCGCGGCCTGCAGCACCGCCACGGCCGAC
>JAUXXN010000157.1 GCA_030684755.1 Hydrogenophaga sp. | reverse complement strand
CAACGGTGGTGTACCCGAACGACGGTTTCGACCCCCTCACCGTGTTGCAGACGGTGCAAGACGAACGCTGCACCGGCCTGCACGGCGTGCCCACCATGTTCATCGCCGAGCTGGACCACCCGCGCTTTGCCGAATTCGACCTGTCCACCCTGCGCACCGGCATCATGGCCGGCTCGCCCTGCCCCACGGCGGTGATGCAGCGCGTTGTGAGCGACATGAACCTTTCGCAAATCACCATTGCCTACGGCATGACCGAGACCAGCCCGGTGAGCTGCCAGAGCAGCACCGACACGCCGCTGGACAAGCGCGTGTCCACCGTGGGCACGGTGCAGCCGCACCTGGAAGTGAAGATCGTCAACCCTGACAGCGGCGAGGTGGTGGCACCCGGCCAGTCGGGCGAGCTGTGCACGCGCGGCTATTCGGTGATGCACGGTTACTGGGAAGACCCAGCCAAGACGGCCGAGGCCATCGACACGGACGGCTGGATGCACACCGGCGACCTGGCCACCATGGACACCGAGGGCTATGTGAACATCGTCGGCCGCATCAAAGACCTGGTGATTCGCGGCGGCGAGAACATTTATCCGCGCGAGATTGAAGAGTTTTTGTACCGCCACCCCGCCATTCAAGACGTGCAGGTGGTCGGTGTGCCCGACGCGAAATACGGCGAAGAGCTGTGCGCCTGGGTCATCGTCAAGCCCGGCCAGACGCTGGACGAAGACACGGTGCGCGCCTTCTGCAAAGGGCAGATTGCGCACTACAAAGTGCCGCGCTACATCCGTTTTGTGGACAGCTTCCCCATGACCGTGACCGGCAAGATCCAGAAATACAAGATCCGCGATGCCATGAAGGACCAGCTGGGACTGGCCGAACCCACCACAGCCTGAGGTGGGCGCCTGTTGCGCCGCAAGCCTCCTACACAAACCCCCCGTAAAAACACCATGCCCAAACTCGAAACCCAGCTCAACGCCCGTTCCGCAGACTTCCAGGCCAACGCCGCCGCCATGCGCGCGGTGGTGGACGACCTGAAGGCGCAAATTGACAAAGCCACGCTCGGTGGCGGCACCGCCGCCCGCGCCAAGCACACCGCGCGCGGCAAGCTGCTGCCGCGTGACCGGGTGCAGATGCTGCTCGACCCCGGCACGCCCTTTCTAGAACTGAGCCCGCTGGCCGCTATGGGCATGTACCCGGACCGCGACGGCAGCGACAGCGCGCCCTGCGCAGGCGTCATTGCTGGTGTTGGCCGCGTCAGCGGCGTGGACTGCAAGATTGTGTGCAAAGACGCCACGGTGAAAGGCGGCACCTACTACCCGCTGACCGTGAAAAAACACCTGCGTGCCCAAGAAGTGGCGCAGCAAAACTGCCTGCCCTGCATCTATCTGGTGGACTCGGGCGGGGCCAATTTGCCAAACCAAGACGAGGTGTTCCCCGACCGCGACCACTTTGGCCGCATCTTCTTCAACCAGGCCAACATGAGCGCGCAGGGCATTGCGCAGATCGCGGTGGTCATGGGCAGTTGCACGGCGGGCGGCGCCTACGTGCCGGCCATGAGCGACGAGACCCTCATCGTCAAGAACCAGGGCACCATCTTCCTGGGCGGCCCGCCGCTGGTGAAGGCCGCCACGGGCGAGGTGGTCACCGCCGAAGACCTGGGCGGTGGTGACGTGCACACGCGCCTCTCGGGCGTGGCCGACCACCTGGCGCAAAACGACCTGCACGCCATTGCGCTGGCGCGCCAAGCGGTGAAAAACCTCAACGCTCGCAAAACGCCACCGATCACCACCATCGACCCGGTGGCGCCGCGGTACCCGGCCGAAGAGCTGTACGGCGTGATTCCCACTGACACGCGCAAGCCGTTCGACGTGCGCGAGATCATCGCCCGCATCGTCGACGGTTCGGAGTTCGACGAATTCAAGTCGCGCTTCGGCACCACGCTGGTTTGCGGCTTCGCGCGCATTGAAGGCATGCCGGTCGGCATCATCGCCAACAACGGCATCTTGTTTTCTGAGTCGGCGCTCAAGGGCGCGCACTTCATCGAGCTGTGCTGCCAGCGCAAGACGCCACTGGTGTTTTTGCAAAACATCACCGGCTTCATGGTGGGCCGCAAATACGAAAACGAGGGCATCGCCCGCAACGGCGCCAAGATGGTCACCGCCGTGGCTACCGCTGCCGTGCCCAAATTCACCGTCATCATTGGCGGCAGCTTCGGCGCGGGCAACTACGGCATGTGTGGCCGCGCTTACTCGCCCCGCTTCCTTTGGATGTGGCCCAACGCCCGCATCAGCGTCATGGGTGGCGAACAAGCCGCCAGCGTGCTGGCCACCGTCAAGCGCGACGGCATTGAGGGTAAGGGTGGCAGCTGGAGCGCGGAAGAAGAAGCCGCGTTCAAAGCGCCCATCAAAGAACAGTACGAAGTGCAAGGCCACCCCTACTTCGCCACCGCCCGCCTGTGGGACGACGGCGTGATCGACCCCGCCGACACACGACGCGTGCTGGCGCTGGGGCTTTCCGCCTCGCTGAACGCGCCGATTCCTGAGACGAAGTTTGGACTGTTTCGCATGTGATGTGTATAGTTTTGATTTTTTATACACATTGCAAGGGGTGAACCGTGCGCACCAACATCGTGATCGACGACAAGCTCATGGCGGATGTCATGGCTTATGGCGACTTCAAAACCAAGCGCGAAGCGGTGGAGGCAGGGCTGAAGATGCTCAAGCGGCGCAAAGCCTACGACGCCCTGTTGGCCGCGCGCGGCACCTTGCACTGGGACGATTCCGACGAGGCCTGGGCGCGACGGCGTGCTGAGAAAAACTTGGTCGCCACCGGCGTAGACAAGGCCGCCGCGCAAGCCGAACAGGCCGCGCATGAGCCAGCGGCCCCGTACATACCGGCCAGCCAAAACCCCCATGCCACCGCAGCCTCCCCAAAGGCCAGGCGCGCGAAGAAAGTGACCGTCAAATGATTTTGGTGGACTCCAGCGTCTGGATCGACTTTTTTCGTGGCGTGTCCAACGCAGAAACGGTGCAATTGGTGAACCTGCTCAAAGGCTCTCCGATGGAGGCGGAAGTGGGCGTTGCCGACTTGGTGATTTACGAAGTCATGCGCGGTTTTGACAAGCCCCAAGACCGCCAGCGTGCCCAAAACCTGCTGCTGGCTATTTCGTTGGTTGAAATTGGGGGCCTGCACAACGCGCTGCTGGCCGCCGAACATTACAACGTGCTGCGCAGCCAGGGCTACACCATCCGCAGCCCCATCGACGTGCTGCTGGCCAGCTACTGCATCACCCACGGCCACACGCTGTTGCACCGCGACGCCGACTTTGACGTGATGGAAACCTTGCGGGGGCTCAGCGTATGTCGGCATTGAACCCACCATGCAGCCCGTGGCACACCCACTTCACCCGCCAGGCGCGCTACCACGTCTGGGCCACGCACCGCCTGCTCGACGCGGTCTCGCGCGTGTCCGACGGCGATTACCGCAAGGACGTGGGCCTGTTCTTCAAGAGCATCCACGGCACGCTCAACCACCTGTTGGTGGGCGAACACCTGCTCTGGTACGCGCGTTTTTCCAAAGGGGCTTCCCCGCTGCTGGGCCTAGACACCGAAATCGAGCCCGACCGTGAGCGCCTGGGCCAGGCGCTGAAGGGCGGTGCGGCCAACTGGGAACACCTCATCGCTAGCTGGCCCGCCGAGCGCTTTGACGGCCAACTGGACTACAAGACCATGAAGGGCGTGCCGCAGTCGCTGCCGTTCGCCGCCACGCTGGCCCATGTGTTCAACCACGCCACCCACCACCGGGGCCAGATCACCGCCGCGCTCACCACGCTGGGCCAGCCCGCACCCGAGCTGGACTGGGTGTACCACCTGCAACTGGAAGCCGCCGAGGACAAGAAACCATGAGCACCGCTCTGACCACCGTGGTGCAAGACCGCATCGCCCGCATCACCCTGAACCGCCCCGCCGTGCGCAACGCCTTCAACGACGAGGTCATTGCCGAACTCAAAGCCGCGTTTGAAACCGTGGGCGTGCGCGACGACGTGCGCGCCGTGGTGCTGGCGGCTGTTGGCCCGGCCTTCTGCGCTGGGGCCGACCTGAACTGGATGCGCCGCATGGCCGACTACACCCGCGAAGAAAACGTTGCCGACGCGGGCCAACTCGCCGCCATGTTGCAGGCCATTTACACCTGCCCC
>JAUXXN010000131.1 GCA_030684755.1 Hydrogenophaga sp. | reverse complement strand
CGGCAGCTATGTGACCCTGCGCGACCTGATCGAATGGACCAGCAAAGACGCGGTCCGCTTCTTTCTGCTCAGCCGCAAGCCCGACACCGAATACACCTTCGACGTCGACCTGGCTGTGCAGAAGAACAACGACAACCCGGTGTACTACGTGCAGTACGCCCATGCGCGCATTTGTTCGGTACTGGCGGCCTGGCAAGACAAAGACGGTGGCGACCCCGCGACGCTCAACAGCGTGAACCTGGCCGCGCTGCAAAGCCCGGCGGCGCAGGCGCTCATGCTGCAGCTGGCCAAGTACCCGGCCATGCTGGCGTCGGCCGCGGTCGATTTTGCCCCCCACGACGTCACGTTTTACCTGCGTGAGCTGGCCGCCTGCTACCACAGCTACTACGACGCCGAGCGCATCTTGGTGGATGACGAAGCCGTCAAACTGGCCCGCCTCGCGCTGGTGAAAGCCACGGCACAGGTGTTGCACAATGGACTGGCGGTGCTGGGCGTGAGCGCTCCGCCAAAAATGTAAGCTGGAAACCTTATGAAACAACCTCCTTTGCGGGTCCGAAAACAGCGTGGCAGCACCTTTGTGGGCTTTGTCATTGGTATGTTGGTGGGCTTGGCCGTGGCGCTGTCGGTGGCCATTTATGTGACCCGTGTGCCAGTGCCCTTTGTGGACCGAGGTGTGTCGCGCAAACCCGCGCAAGACGTGGAAGAAGCAGAGCGCAACAGGGGCTGGAACCCCAATGCCGTATTGGGCAGCAAAGATGCGCCAGCAGCCCCGCCGGTGCCGGAAGCTGGCTCCGTGGTGGTGCCGCCTGCCGACGGCCAGGCTTTGCCTGCACTTGGCACACCTGCCGCCGTGCAAGCGCCTACCCGCCCAGAGCCCACCTCTGATCCCTTGGGTGATCTTGTTCAGTCGCGCCTGGGGCAGACCACGCCGGCGCCCGCCCCGGCCACCGTCGATGCCTCTGTAGCCGATCCCTTTACCTATTTTGTTCAGGCGGGCGCTTACCGCACACCCGAAGACGCTGAAGCCCAGCGTGCCAAACTGGCCATGCTTGGCATGGACGCCCAGATTTCTGAGCGCGAACAGTCAGGGCGCACGGTGTTCCGCGTGCGGGTTGGGCCGTTCAACCAGAAGGCCTTGGCCGACCTGACCCGCGAGCAACTGGAAGTCAATGGCGTGGAGGCCGCGCTGGTGCGCGTGCAGCGCTGAACATCCCAGCACGGCGCTGGCTTGGGAACTTTTTCTCAGCCGACATTCCCAAATGCTTCTAACAGGAGATTGAATCCATGCAACGACGAGAATTTTCCCGCTCCCTGCTGGCGGCCGGTGCCACCACCGCAATGGGTGCCACGGCAGCCCTGACCCTCACCCCCGCACACGCACAACTGGCCGGTCTTAAAGAAGGTACCGATTTTGTGCGCTTGGGGCGACCAGCCCCTGTCGACAGCCCTGCGGGCAAGATCGAGGTGCTTGAATTTTTTGCCTACACCTGTATCCACTGCTACAACTTTGAGCCTTTGTTCACGGACTGGATGAAAAAGAGTCCCGCTAACGTGGTGGTGCGCCGCACACCGGTGGCTTTCAACGACGCCTTTGTGCCCCTGCAGCGCTTGTATTACGCGCTCGAAGCCATGGGCCAGGTGGAAGCAATGCACGAAAAAGTGTTCCGCGCTATCCATGTGGACAAGCAGCGGCTGAACTCCTCCGAAGCCATCACCACGTGGGTGGCCAACCAAGGGGTGGACCGTGAGAAGTTTGTCGGCTTCTTCAATTCATTTGCTGTGGCGGGTAAATCCCGGCGAGCTACCCAACTGCAGGACGCTTACCAGGTGGAAGGCACGCCCTCGCTGGGTGTGGGTGGTCGTTACTATGTGACCGGCCAGGGACCGAGAACCCTGGTGGTGGCCAATGCGCTGATTGCCGATTTGCGCAAAGCATGAATCCCCGTTGATTTCACGAAGCCCGCATGCAGCGGGCTTCGTGCTTTCTGTGTGGTCAAAGTCTCTTGCATGCCGAGCGCAAACCCGGGTTCACGCCGCTACAATGAATGCAAGTTCCGTGCCCTACATTGCCATGCCCACATCCTCCCTGTTTCGCCCCGTTCGCTCAATGGTCTCCGCCTTGGTGGTCGGCCTGCTGTGCACGGGCGCTGCTCAGGCGGAGCGGGCCGACCGCAACAAACCCATGAACGCCGAGGCCGACGCGCTGCGTTACGACGACGCTAACCAGACCAGTGTGTTCACGGGCAATGTGGTCATCACCAAAGGTACCATCGTCATTCGCGGTGTTCGGGTCGAAGTCCGGCAAGACGCACAGGGTAAC
>JAUXXN010000121.1 GCA_030684755.1 Hydrogenophaga sp. | reverse complement strand
AAAAAAGAAATCGCTCGCTCGGGCGTGCGACAGCATCAGCGCCGCCACATGCTGCAACACCCGGTCGCCCATGTCGTGGCCATGCAGGTCGTTCACGCGCTTGAAGTGGTCCACATCCAGCATCAACACCGCATACGAGTTTTCATGGCGCAGGGCCAGCTTCATGGCCCGGCGCATGATGGTCTGCAAAAACCGGCGGTTGTAGAGCTGGGTCAGCACATCGCGCCCCGCCTCCAAGTCGGTGAGCCGGTCAAACAGCACATTGACCAGGTATTTCGATTCCTCCAAAGTGGACAGCAGCTCGCGCACCACGGCGGGCAAACCCAACTCGGTCAAGTCGGTTTTTTGTTCCAACTCATGGGCCACCAAGGGCAGCAAAGTGCTGTCGAGCCGGTCAATGTGCTCGGCAATGCTGGCCAGTTCGGCGGCCTCTTCAAACAGCAGCGGCCCTTTGTGCTGCATCCACAGGCCAAACGCGCTGGCTCGCAGCGGAAGAATGTTCAGCATGTCGGCGCGGGTAACAAATGCCCGCAACACGGAGTTTTCCCAGTCGGTCAGCGCGGCGAGCTGGCGCTGTCGTTCCAGCGCCATGTTTTGGCCCGCCGTGATCATGCGAAACATTTCGTCGGTGCGGGCGCCCTCCTCGTGCGAACGCACATAGGCCGAACTCATTTCGGCAAAAGCCAGGTCCATCAGACTGCTGATGTATTCCACAGCCACCACCAAGTCGGCCCGGTTCAGGCTGGAGCGAACCAAGTGGTCAAACAGCCGCGTTTTGAGCAAGCGCATGCCGCGCGACACCAGCTGCACCGGAATTTCGGCCCGGGCATGCACCTCGCCCACCTGCCGCTGCAACGCGGCCATGACCTTGGCCTGATCGTGCGTGCCACCAAACAAGGTGTCCATCCAGCGTTGCAGCGAAGCATGCAGGCGGGTGTGAACGGTCTCGTTGTCCAAAAAACGCCGCGCGCTGGGGTCGCCCAGCATCGCCGCGTAAAACTCGTCCGCCATGTCGGCCCGGTGCGCGGCAACGATAGCGCCCACCGTGTTTTTGATCTCCTCTGGCGCAGCCGCCAGCGTGGTCACCCATTCGGCGTCGCGGTCTTTCTCACGGACGCGTGCGAGAGGTGGGCTGATGATTGGCAGTGCGCTCATGTGGTGTTCCTTTGTCCTTGTTATTGGTAAGGTCAAATCGTACACCCCAACAAAGGCGGGAAGCTCAGCAACCACAACCTGAAGGCGGCTTTGGCGGCAGGCCGCTCACATGCCCCAAACCTCCACCACACGCCCGCCGTGGGTGTGGGTCTGGCGGTACAGCTTGTCGTCCCACGGAGTGGCCGGGTTGCGGTCAAAAATCAGCAGGTGCGCGCTTTCGGCGCCGCACTGGTCGGCATAGCGCGCCGTTTGCTCCAAGCCTGCGGCCAACGTGGCCGCCCTGCCCTTGTGCTGAATCTTCAGCTCCAGCACCACCTGCTGCATCGGGCCGGTGAAGCCTTGCTCGGTCAGCGGCCATTGCAAAAACAAATCGGTGCGGCCCCTGCCCAGCCCGTATTCGCGCGCTATGCGCCCGCCGCCGTTGACGACGCGCTGCAAAAACGCCTGCAACAACAACTGCGGCCCAGCTTCTTTGTAGGCGTAGCGCTCCAGCCAGCTTTGCGCGTTTTCTCGGAAAAACTGCTGAAACGCGCCCAGCAGTTTGTCCATGTCCAGGCGCCGGTCGGGCAGGACGAACCACGGCTGTTCGGCCTTGCCTTGTAGGCTGTCTTGCACGATGGAGGTGAGTTCACGCGGCAGCACCTCGCGGTAGATGCGGTTGGCCACTTGCAGTTGGCGGTCGCGCCGGGCAATCAGCCCCAGGTCGATGCAGTATTGGCGGTCATCCTCCGGCACATCCACCGGCAGCTCTTCGCCTTGCAGCATGGGCTGCACCACCCGGCGCACGCGGTCTTCGCGCAGCTTGTCGGCCAGTTGGTCCAGGTGCGTGTCGCGCCGCAAAATCAGGCGCTCCCGCGACTGGCGCATCAGCTCCACCGTCACCGGCTGGCTGCGGTCGAGTTGGCCGGTTTTCCTGAAACACGCTTCGTAAGCCAGCGCGTTCACCAACCAGGGCTGGCCTTGCGTGTCGGCCCATATTTCGTCCAGCACACCGGCCTCAAAGGTCTGCCCGGTGGCGTCGGTGTGCTGTTGCAGCAGCTCGGCCACGTCGCCTTGGGTGAAATCGCCCAGGCGGATGGATTCGCTCTTGATATTGAAGGCGCTGCCACCGGTGATGATCTCGCCGTCGCTGCGGTGGATGCGGTAGTCGCGCACATCGCGCACGCCGCACAACACCATGCTTTGCGGAAAAGCCTCGGGGCGCTGGGCGTAGCCCGCCCGAATCTGGCGCAGCAGTGAAATGAGCGCGTCACCCACCAGCGCGTCCACTTCGTCCAGACAAACCACCAAAGGCTTGGGGCTGACGCGAGACCAGTGCTCCAGCGTCAGGCGCAGCGCATCTTGACGATCCACCGACTTCAAACGCTCCCGTGTCCAATCCGCCAGGGCATCGTCCTTCCAGTAGTAACTGGCGGCACTGGCCATCGCCCCCACGATGGCACCCATGGCAGCGGCCACATCGTTGCGCGCCGCCTGCGCCGCCTCAACGTTCACATACAGCGCCCGGTAATGCCCCTCGGCATTCAGGTGGTGCATCAGGTTGATCAACAGGCTGGTTTTGCCGGTTTGGCGCGGTGCGTGCAGGATGAAATACTTGCGCGCAGCCATCAGGCTGGAGAGTTCAGGCCAATCCACCCGCTGCACAGGGCGGAGGGTGTAGTGGATGTCGGGCTGGTTCGGCCCGGCGGTGTTGAAGAATTTGTCCATGCTGGGCATGGTAGCGCAGGGGCGGGCTCAACCGCCACGCGGATGCTGGCTCTGTCGGCATCAGTTGGTCATGGTTTTCCTGCAGCGGGCCTCGGCCACGCTGCCGCACTTGGTAAAAATCTGGATGTTGTGCCCCCAGAGAATTTGGTCAACAGGCTGTTGACCAAATGGCGCATCCGGGTTGCCAGGTTTGTGCGTGTCTTGCGCTGTGGTGTAGAACTGGAAAAAACGCAGGCCATACTTCAGGTTGGAAGCTGACAAGCCTTTGATGTCAGGGAAAACTTTTAAAACAGCGTCAACTCACGGCTGGCAGCCAGGGCCATTCGCAGGCGCACCGAGACGATGCGCTGCCTGATTGCGTTGAGCCAGTCTTGGTATTCGGCCAGCGCGTCGGATGGAAGTTTTTGGATGTTCGTCATGGCCTGTCCTGGGAGCCAGCCATCAGGTGCTCAGCACACTTGATGGTGGGTTTTGCAGCGCATCCCCTTCGGTGTTGAAGAATTTGTCCATGCGGGTCATGGTAGCGCAGGGGGTGGGGAAAACCGCCTGGCCTGCGGGTCCGCAGCGGGTGGTTTGGGCGTTTGAGGGCAGGACTGTTGTGGCATGCCCGGCCTTGATACGCTGCTACGGCGCTTCGCTGGGGTCATCAAGACTGTGTGGTTTCGCGTCGACTTGTCCTGCTGAGCGACGCCTTCTGTGCGGTTCTTGTTCATCGGCTCATGATTTGCGCTCCACGCTTCCTTTCTACGATCGGTCACCCTTTCGCAGTTGCGCTTCACTTTGCTCACTGTGACCAGCTCGCGGCGGGACTTGCACCCGCAGGAGTGCGCCCATGCTGGGCGCAGCGAAAAAAACCGCCCGAAGGCGGTTTTTTTTACGTTTGCCGAATAAGCCTGATGATTACAGTTTCACACAAAACGTATGGCGACCAGCCTCGAGAGCAGCAGTAGCGGTCACTCCAGGGCCATATACAGAGGCAGTAGCACCAACAGTGGCAAAGTTTGCTGTTGCACTTGCCGCACCAGCCCGGCCACTGCCTGTAGCACTGCTACCATCGTCAATCAAGGTATCCAAAGCCTGCGCGACTTTCCAAGGCAAATTGCCTACACACAAAACAGGCCCGACCATTCCATATGTGGAACCATCCGCTGCAGTAACCTCTGATTGAACACCTAACAACCCCCCAAAAGCATGGGTTGGAGGAGCGGAACCACTCCCGCTCACCAAGCCTGCTGCTCGCAAATGTTGCCAGAAGTTATTGCTTTCTGTCGCAGCTGTCAGCGTACCAGCGTTGGTCGCGTAAACCCCCGTAATCAAACCATTGCCACCACCGTTTTGCACACCGGTAAACCGTGTGTTGGCAAAAAGGTCATCCCCAGGAACAGCACGGTACCTATCGACATAGGTGTAGTAGGCTGCGGTCACGCCACGAATATCATTCGCCAGATTCTTGATCTTCGCGTTCTCAATCAACTCCTGCCCCTTCAACACGCCGCCCAAAAGCAGACCGATGATGACGAGGACGATGGCGATCTCAACCAGCGTGAAGCCGGCTTGGCCCTTGCGGGAGCTGCGCAGTGACATGGATTTCATAAAAAAATACCTTTAAGCATTCAGACAACCCCCTTGGTCGCCTTTCGTGAAGCCATTGTGCACCGCCCGGGCGCTGTAGCCATGTCAAAAAATTTGACGCTGCTCAAACAAAGCCACCCGCCAATCGAAAGCAATGCCCTCGGGGGTGGGCTGTGCCGTCAAGTCGCCACCCACATCGCGCAGGCTGCGGCGTGCCTGGTACAGGCCCAGGCCAGAGCCCGTGGTGGTTTGCATGGGCTCAAAAGGCCGTTCGGGCCAGGGGGTGGACAAATGCGGGGTGAGCAGGCGGGCCTGAAACTGGTCGCCCTGCACGGCCCAGGTGAGGCGCAGCGCCTGGCCCTGTGCGCGGGCAGCCCCGTCGCGTGCGACATTGGAAAAAATGTTGTCCAGCGTGCGTTCCAGCGCGCGGGCGTGCAACTCGCTGATGTGCGGGTTGTCGTGCGCAGACTCGCACCGCAGCGACAAACCGGCCAGTTGGGCTGCGCCCTCCACCACCGCCAGCACCGGGCAAGCCTGCAGCGCTGGCCGCTGGGCGTGGGCTGTCGCTTGGGACTGTGGGCGCGGCGCGGCGTCGGGTTCTGAACCCGGTTCTGAGCGGGTTGCGGGGCTGGGTGCCCGCAATGCAAAGCCTTGCGCAGGCGGCGGTGCACTGGCCTCGGTGGCGGCCAGCAGCTTTTGCGCTTTGGCCAGCACCAGCGGGGCTTGTTGCTGCAAGCGCTGGGCCAGCCGAGGCAATTTTTCGGGGCTGGCGGAGCCAAATTCGTCGGCCATCAGGCCCACCCACTGGGCCAGGTTGCGCATGTCGTGCTGCCAATACAAATGCAGATGGGCGCGCTGGGCCAGCGCCACCGCCACCGCCTGGGTGCGCTGGCGCATGCGCGAGAGCCAGCTTTGCACAAACACGTCCACCACCACCAAGGCCAGGGCCTTGGCCTCGTTGGTGCGGGCCAGGCCAGCCCAGCTCAACTCGATGTTGCAGTCGGGCCCGGCTTCCAGGGTCAGGCCGGTCCAGTCGGGGTTGGACGGGTTGCCCCACTGGCCTTGCACCGGGTCGCCAAACCACTGGCCTTGCCAGGCCATGCCGCCAATGCCGGCGCGGCGCAGCACGGTGCTGGCCTGTTGGGGCCAGTCCATGGGGTGGATGTCGTCGGGCAGGGCCAGCAGGTCGCGCACGCATTCGCGCACGCGCCGCCCTTGGTGCCACACGGCCCAAGCCGCCAGCAGCAGCACCACGCCCAGGCCCACAAACAGCAGCGGCAGCAGGTTCATGCGGGCTTGCCGGGTGCGTCGGCTGTTGCATCTGCCGCGCCCGGTGGGCGCTGAATGCCGAACTTTTTCATGTGGTAATACAACTGCTCGCGCTCCAGCCCCAGAGTGCGCGCAGCCACGGTCACATTGAAACCGCAGAGGTTGAGCACATGGCGAATGAGCTGTTCGGCCACACCGTCGCCCACTTCGCGCGGGCCTTCGTTCAACTGGGCCGAGAGCGACAGGTGCAAGCAGCCCTGGGCCAACAGTTCTTGGTCGCGCTGGGCAAACCAACTGGCCCGCTGCAAGGCGTTGCGCAGGGTTTGCAGGCTGACGGGCTTGGCCAAAAAATCAAACGCGCCTTGGCGCACCGCCTGCTGGCCCACGGCTTGTTCGTGCTGACCGGTGAGCACAATGGCCTTGAGCAGCGGCCATTCGCGCACCAGGTGGGCCAGCAGCTTCAAGCCTTCTTCCGGCAGGCTGGGGCTGGGCGGCAAACCCATGTCCAGAATGGCTACGCAGGCCTGGTTTTTGGGCACCGCCGCCTCGATGGACTGCAGCGCCTGCGGTCTGTCGTGGGCCACCAGCACCTGCCAGCCGTCGTCGGCCAGCGAGTCGGCCAGCCAGGCGGACAAAGCCAGATCGTCTTCCACCCAGAGCAGCGGAAAGGGTTGCGTCACCGCCGAATGCTCACTCATGGTCACCCAGAATGGAAGCAATGAGGGGGCCAATGGCCACCGCAAACCCGGCAAACAGCAGCCCAAAGCCTCCCACCACCCGAATCATCAACCACCCGGAATCGGTGTCAGCCGTGACCGCCAGGCTCATGTAGCCACACATCAGCATGAGGATGCCCGCGATTTGCTGTCCCCGCCGTTTGGACTTGCGGCGCTTGGCCACCTGCCCGAAGGTGGTTTCGGAGAAGTCGGTTTGGTGAAAGTCGGATTTCATGGGCTGCTCGCTCCTAAAGCGGAGCTGCACAGCGTGCAGCCGTTGGCTTGTTGGGCTTCATGTGCGTTCAGTTGCATGTGGTGGTGCTGGCACAAAACCGGAAGCTGGACAAGAAAAATCGGCTTGTGCCACTGGGCTGAAAGACCACCTCGTCGAACGCCTGAAGCGGGCTGGGTGCCAAGCTGGGCAGCTGTGGGCTGGACGGCAACGCGGTGGACACATTGGCGGAGCGGATCTCGCTGGAGACGAAAACACCGTTGAGCCTGTAGGTGATCGATACAGCCACCGTAGAGGTATTTATTCCCAGCAGCCCCAAAGCGAAACTTTGGGCTGTTTTGCCTGCGTCGGTCAACCGAAAGCTGATCGATTCAGAAGAGTCCATGGCGCGCGCGCTGGCGTTGCCTGCACCGCATCCGGTGCTGCACACACCCAGGGCTTGGTAGGCACCGTCGGTGCTGATGTCTCCGCCGGTGGACGCGATGCGGACGTTGCCCAGCACCGCCCCACCATCGATGTTGATGGTGGACACATCGGACCCATTGCCTTTGGTGTCAATGACCGGCGTGACGGTTGGATCAAGTACCACGCTCACAACATCGGGTGGTGGTGGCGGTGGTGGAAGAGGAGGAGACGGCGGTGGTCGTAGTAGTAGTAGTGGTGGTGGTGGTGGTGGT
>JAUXXN010000118.1 GCA_030684755.1 Hydrogenophaga sp. | reverse complement strand
GTATTTGGTGGGCGCCGAAATTGACTACAAGGAAGACTTGGAGGGCGCTCAGTTCGTTATCAAGAACCCCAATGCCAACAGCACCTGCGGTTGCGGTTCAAGCTTCAGCGTCTGAAGCTTGGTCAAGCATGAAAAAAGGGAGCCGATGGCTCCCTTTTTTCATGCTTGACCCGGGCAAGGTATCTGTCCAATCCCTCACTCTGCGCTGGCCTGCTGCAAGGTGGCTGCAGCATCGAGTTGCTGCCTCTGCAGTTGGGCCACGGCATCAAAGCGGGCACGCAGCGCCGGATTGATAGGGATGTTTTCGCTTCGGCGGGCAATTTCCAACGGGTCTTGATGGACGCCGTTGGTCTTGAATTCAAAGTGCAGATGAGGGCCTGTAGATGCGCCGGTGGAGCCTACAGCACCCACGCGCTGACCTTGCTCCACGCGCTGCCCGCGAGAGACATCGATGCGGCTAAGGTGCGCGTACAGCGTGCTTTGGCGATCTTTGTGTGCGATTTCGATGACATTGCCATAACCCCGCTGCCAGCCAGCAAAGGTCACCACGCCATCGCCGATGGTGCGTACCGGCGTTCCGGTGGGGGCTGCATAGTCAATACCCAGGTGGGCTTTTCGTTGGCCTGAAATGGGGTGAAAACGCATACCGTAACCGCTGCTTACCCGGGAGAACTCCAGTGGAGAGGTCAGGTAAGACTTGCGCGAGCTTTGGCCGTCAAAGCCATAGTAAGCCCCTTTTTTGCCCTCGCCATCAAACCACACGGCTTCGTGCTCACGGCCGTTGTTGATGAACTCGGCGCTGAGCACGCGGCCGGCCCGCATGGGTTCGCCATCGGCTTCTAGGGTTTCGTAGACCACACTGAAGCGGTCACCCTGGCGCAGGTCGCGGCGAAAGTCGATTTCGGAGGCGAAAATTTCAGCGAGTTGAACGGCGACGCTGTCGGGCAGGTTGATCGCATCGGTGGCCGCAAACAATGAGCTGCGAATGGTGCCGCTGGCCAGCTGTGCCGATGCGGTCAACTCGCCTGTTTCGATGCGTGCACCGAGGCCAGAAGCTTGTTTTTCGATCACCAACCGGTTGAATTTTCGTTCATCGTCTGGCAGCCAGCGGGCCGTTAGGCGGAGAAGTTCTCCGCTGTCGGTGGTTTCAGCGTTGACCAATTTGCTGCTGCGGCCACTGAAAAGTTGCCGGGCGGTGGGGTCTGTGCGAAGAAAGTTCTGGGCGTTGGTGTCGCTCACACCCAGGCGCTGCAGCAGACTTTGGGCGGTGTCGTCGCGGCGTACCGTGTCGCTGCGAAACAGTGTGAGGGGTATGGCCGCAGAGAGCGTGTCGAAAGCCAGTGGCTCCCAATCCAGTGATTCAATGACCTGACTGACGGGCAATTTGGCCGCGTCGGGTGCAAGCGGCGCAATGCCAAAGGCTGTAACGCCGGTGCCGAGCAGGAGGGTGCCGATGGCGCCCATGATGCGACGCGGGTGCCTGGCGAGACTTGTGCTTGTGGCTTGAAAGAAGCTGGTCAGCGTGTTGAGTAGCGGATGGATCAAGGTACGTTTCCAGCGAGCAGACCGCCTTGGCGGTTTGCGTAAAACAAAATGGAGACGGCGGAACACACAAGAGTTCCCGACGGCCAAGTCATACCCGTGAATCGGTGTGCAGAGCTCAAAGGGCTAGGCTACTAAAATTAACGGACTATTCCCAAAAGTATAGCCAGATCAAGGGCTATCGCATCCGAAAAACCCCTTATGTACCCCAACCAAAAAGACGTCAATAGTTCTAAAAACCAGTCTCCCTCAGGGCTTGAACTGACCGACGGCGTGCGCGAGGCGATGGTTGTGACCTTGCGCGGTTGTGAAGAATTGATTCCGCAGGACGACTGGGCCAAGAAACTGATGAAATCGGAGGCCAGTGGTGTGCCGCTGCGTATCAAGCTGGGCCTGGACCCGACCGCACCCGACATCCACATCGGCCACACGGTGGTGCTGAACAAGATGCGCCAGTTGCAAGACCTGGGCCACCAAGTAATTTTCCTGATCGGCGACTTCACCAGCCTGATTGGTGACCCCTCGGGGCGCAACAACACGCGCCCACCGCTCACCAGCGATCAGATCAAAGCCAACGCCGAGACGTATTACAAACAGGCCAGCCTGGTGCTGGACCCGAGCAAAACCGAAATTCGCTACAACAGCGAATGGAGCCTGCCGCTGGGCAGCATGGGCATGATTCAGCTGGCCGCCAAATACACCGTGGCGCGCATGATGGAGCGCAACGATTTTCATGACCGTTTCAAGGCCAACACACCCATCAGCGTGCACGAGTTTTTGTACCCGCTGATGCAGGGCTACGACTCGGTGGCGTTGAAGAGCGACCTGGAGTTGGGCGGCACCGACCAGAAATTCAACCTGCTGATGGGCCGACACCTGCAACAGGAATACGGGCAGGAGCCGCAGTGCATTTTGACCATGCCGCTGTTGGAGGGTTTGGATGGCGTGGACAAGATGTCCAAGAGCAAGAACAACTACATCGGGATTACCGAAGAGGCAAACAGCATGTTTGCCAAGGTGCTGAGCATCAGCGACACGCTGATGTGGCGCTGGTACACGCTGCTCTCGTTCAAGTCGCTGGCCGAGATTGAGGCGCTGAAAAAAGAAATTGAGGGCGGGCGCAACCCGAAAGACGCCAAGGTGATGCTGGCCAAAGAAATCACCACACGGTTTCACAGCGCAGCCGCAGCCGACGCGGCCGAGCAAGATTTCATCAACCGCAGCAAGGGCGGTGTGCCCGATGTCATTCCAGAGGTTGCGCTGTCGGGCGCACCGCTGGGGGTTGCGGCCATGCTCAATGCGGCCGGGCTGGTGGCGTCCAATGGCGAGGGCAACCGGTTGATCGACGGCGGCGGTGTGCGCATCGACTCGGCGGTGGTCAGCGACAAGGGCCTGAAACTGGGCGCTGGTGTGTACGTGGTGCAGGTAGGAAAACGCAAGTTTGCCAAAGTGACATTGGCTTGACTCTGCGCGTGGGATGCGTGCGTTGGCCTCTTCTGCGCCGCGCACCGATTCTGCGGTAACCGACAATCGGGCCATGTCTTTTCTTGCCGCCCGCTTCTTGACCCCACAGCGCCTGCTCATGGCATCGGTGGTGGTTGCACTGATCACTATCACGCTCAAGACTCTGGCTTGGGTCATTACCGACTCGGTGGGCTTGCTGTCCGACGCCATGGAGTCGCTGGTGAATCTGGCCGCTGCGATTTTTGGTCTGGTGATGGTGACCGTTGCCGCCCGCCCCGCCGATGAAGACCACCCGTACGGGCACCACAAGGCGGAGTATTTTTCGTCGGGGTTCGAGGGCATTCTCATCATCGTGGCGGCGTTGGGCATCATCTGGGTCGCAACCCACCGCCTGTTGGACCCGCAGCCGATACAGCAAGTGGGTTGGGGCTTGGCGCTGTCGGTGGCCAGTTCCGCGCTGAACGGCCTGCTGGCTTGGGTGATGTTTGGCGCGGCGCGGCAACACCGTTCCATTGCACTGGAAGCCGACGCCAAACACTTGGTGACAGATGTGTGGACCTCGGCGGGCGTGGTCGTTGGTATTGCCTTGGTGCATTTCACCGGTTTGCTGTGGCTGGACCCGCTGGTGGCCATGGCAGTGGCCGCGAATATTCTTAAAGAGGGCGTGCACCTGATCTGGCGCTCGTCGCAGGGCTTGATGGACGAGGCGGTGGAGCCCGAGGTCATGGCGACCATCCAGGAAACCCTGGCGGGCTTTGCCAGCCAAAAGGGCGAGGCGGCGATCATCCGGTTTGACCATTTGAGCACCCGCAAGGCGGGTCAGCGCCGGTTTTTGGACATGCATATGCACATGCCCGCCGCTTGGTCGCTGGGGCGTGCGGCGGCGGTGCGCACCAGTGTGGAGCAGGCGCTGATGAGCGCCGTGCCCGGTTTGCGCGCCACCATCCAGCTGTTGCCCAGCGACGTGGAAGCCCACTTTGACGACGAAAGGGACTTGATTTGATTGCCTTGTTGCAACGTGTGAGCGAAGCCCGGGTGGTGATTGCCGGGGAAACGGTGGGCCAGATAGGCGCAGGCCTGTTAGTGCTGGTGTGCGCTGAGCCCGACGACACAGAATCCGTGGGTCTGAAGCTGCTGACCAAGATACTCAAGCTGCGTATCTTTTCTGATGACCAAGGCAAGATGAACCGCAGTGTGCAAGACGTTGGCGGCGGCCTGCTGATCGTGAGCCAGTTCACCCTGGCCGCAGACACCAAAAGCGGCAACCGCCCAGGCTTCACCTGCGCAGCCGCCCCGGCGCTGGGCGAGGCGCTTTACAACCAGTTCGTGGTGGCAGCGCGTGCCCAGCACCCCCTGGTGCAAACCGGACGCTTCGGCGCCGATATGCAGGTGCATTTGGTGAACGATGGGCCGGTGACGATTCCGCTGCGCATCACGGGCTGAGCCTGCTTGCAGCGACCGCTTGCTGCTTCAACGTTACTCTGCCATTCCTGCACACGTAAATGGCTCAGCCGTAAGGGTTTTGCAACCCCAGCC
>JAUXXN010000090.1 GCA_030684755.1 Hydrogenophaga sp. | reverse complement strand
GTGTTTCAGGACTACGCGCTCATGCCCCACATGACCGCGCTGGACAACGTGGCCCTGCCCCTGCGCGGGCCCGAGCGCCTGCACCAAGCGGGCGAGATGCTGCGCCGCGTGGGCCTTAGCGCCGAACTCATGCAGCGCCGCCCGGCCCAGCTCTCGGGCGGGCAACAACAGCGCGTGGCCGTGGCGCGTGCGCTGGTGCGCGAGCCGGCCGTGTTGCTGCTGGACGAGCCCTTTTCTGCCGTGGACCAGATGAACCGGCAAACGCTGTATGCCTTGCTGGCCGAGCTGCGCGAAGACATTGCCGTGCCCATGGTGCTGGTCACCCACGACCTGAACGAAGCCCGCCTGCTGGCCGACGAACTGGTGGTGATGGCCGAAGGCGCGGTGCTGCAGCAAGGCCGCGCCGACGCCATCCACCGCGCCCCGCGCAACGCCCGCGTGGCCGACATTGTGGGCATTGCCAACCGCTTTGACGGCGTGTGGCTGGGGCCCGACGCCAACAGCCCCGTTGGCACAGGCTGGCTGCGCTGGGGCAACGGCGGCGCTGCCATGCACCTGCCGGTACGCGACAAAGGGCGCATTGAACCCGGCCAGTCGGTGGCCTGGGTGGTGCCGGGCGAAGGCCTGCGGCTGTGTGAAGTACCGGTAGCGGCAAATCCGGCACCGGTCAACGGCCTGAGCCTGCAGGTGCGGGTGGTCACGCTGCGCCACCTGGGCGACGTGTGGTTGCTGCGCCTGCAATGCCTGGACGGCCCACAGGCGACCTTTCAGATCATGCTGACCGGCCCACAGGTGCGCCCGCTGGTGCCCGGTCAATTGCTGCAGCTGTGCCTGGACTTGACCATGCTGCACATCATGCCCATCAAGACCGGCGCGGGCGCGCTGGTTTCGGGGCAAAACAGGGTGCGAGCATAGGGGCACAATAGGGTGCTATGAATATTGTGATCCTTGATGACTATCAGGACGCCGTGCGCAAGCTAAGCTGTGCCGACAAGTTAGCGCCGCACCCAACCAAGGTTTTTACCAACACCGTCAAAGGTGTAGGTCAACTCTCTGTGCGCCTGCGAGACGCCAACATCTTGGTGTTGATCCGAGAACGAACACAAGTTACTCGACAACTGGTTGAAAAACTGCCCCATCTGAAACTGATCGCGCAAACAGGGCGTGTCGGTCCGCACCTGGACGTGGCCGCGTGCACCGAACGGGGCATCGCCGTCGCAGAGGGGGTTGGTTCGCCTGTGTCGACCGCAGAGCTGACTTGGGCCTTGATCATGGCCGCGATGCGCCGTATCCCGCAATACGCCGCCAACCTCAAACATGGTGCTTGGCAGCAGTCTGGCCTCAAGGCATCGTCCATGCCTGTGAATTTTGGTCTGGGTATGGCACTCAGAGGCAAGACGCTGGGCATCTGGAGTTATGGCCGCATTGGCTCTTTGGTGGCTGGATATGGACGTGCCTTTGGCATGCGGGTGGT
>JAUXXN010000087.1 GCA_030684755.1 Hydrogenophaga sp. | reverse complement strand
CTGGCCCGGCTCGAAAGGCTCGATCATGCCGTGCTGCTCGGCCATGCGGCGGATCCATTTGTCGCTCTTGATACTCATGCTGGTGTGCTCCGGTGTTGTCGCCGATTGTAAGGAGTCGCACTTGCATCTGCCTTGGGGCGGCCCGGCAGCATATCGCTGGCGGCACTGGCCACTCAAGCAATATGGGTTCGCACCACCACCCGGTCATCACCCAGCACGATTAACGCAAACAGCAGCTCATCGAGGCTGTTTGCCTGCGCGGTTTTGCGCGCCAGCAGCGGTGTGGCCTGCGGGTTGAGCACCACAAAGTCGGCCTCGCAACCCGGCTGCAGGTTGCCCACCACACCGGCCAGCCCCAGCGCCTGGGCGGCACCGGCGGTGTGTTGCCACCAGAGCTGGCCTGGCGTCAGGCTCAGACCCGTTTTGGTGTGGCCTTCGCGGCCCACGTAATAGGCAGCGAGCATGGTGTGAAATGGCGAAAAACTGGTGCCTCCGCCCACATCGCTGGCCAGGCCGTAGCGCATGTCGGCTGCGTTGGCGGCGGCGTAGTCAAAAAACCCGCTGCCCAAAAACAGGTTGCTGGTGGGGCTCACGGCGGCAGCCGCGCCGGTGCGTTGCATGAGCGTGCGGTCGGCGGCGTCCAGGTGGATGCAGTGGGCATACATGGCGCGTTCGCGCAGCAACCCAAAGTCGTCATACACACCCAAATAGCTGCGCGCAAGCGGGAACAGCTCTGCCGCCCAACGCACCTCGTCCACGTTTTCCGCCACATGAGACTGCACCCACACGCTGGGGTAGCGGGCAGCCAACTCGCCCGCACCGCGCAACTGCTCGGGCGTGCTGGTGGGTGCAAAACGCGGCGTGATGGCGTAACCCAGACGGGCCACACCGTGCCAGCGCTGAATAAGCGCTTCGGTGTCGATCAGGCTCTGCTCGGTGTCGTCGCGCACGCCGTCGGGGCTGTGCCGGTCTTGCAGCACTTTGCCGGTGATCAGCCGCATGCTGCGGGCCTGCGCACCTTCAAACAAGGCATTGACCGAACTCGGGTGCGAGGTGGCAAAAGCCAGTGCGGTGGTCACACCGTTGCGCAGCAGTTCGTCCAGAAAAAATTCGGCCACGCCGCGAGCGTAGGTCGCATCGGAAAAACGCGCCTCGTGCGGGAAGGTGTAGTTCTCCAGCCAGGGCAACAAGCCCGCCGCAGGTGCGCCGATCACATCGGTTTGCGGATAGTGGATGTGCAGGTCTACAAAACCTGGCGCAATGATGTGGCCCCGCAGGTCTTCGATGGCGACACCGGGGAAAGAGTCCACCAATGCGCAGTAAGCACCCACAGCGCACACCACCCGCTGCCCCGTAGCGTCCGGGCCGACGACCAGCAGGCCATCGGACTCGTACACGGGGGTCTGATCGTCAGCGAAACGGAGGATGGCGGCGCGGTAGGCTTTCATAGCGCCTAGCTTAACGGCGTTCTGCGCAACCACTATATGGGTGGCTGCATAAGAACCCTTGCCAAAGGCATCACCGGCCCAGTTTGCCTTGAACGCCGTCCACCAGCCAGTTCATGTTGAGGATGTCGACATCGGACAGCGCCTGTCCCGCCGCGATGGCCACCTGTCCTTCGTTGTTCAACACTGCCGTTTTTGCCGCAAACACGGGCAGCCTGCCCGCCGCCATGTCGGCCTGGCGCAACAACACCTCTTGGCGCACAGCGGCAGGCACCTTGCTGCCGAAACTGTCCACACGAACCATACCCTCGCGCACACCACCCCACACGTTGGAGCTCTGCCAGGTGCCGTCCAGCACCGCTTTGGCGCGGCGGGTGTAGTAGTCGCCCCAGAGGTGCGTGACCGCGACCACCTGCGCATCGGGCGCCACATGCCGCATATCCGAGTGGTAGGCCACGGCCAGCTTGCCGCGCTCTTGTGCAGCGGTCATGACGGCGGTGGAGCCGGTGTGAAACGCCAGCACCTCGGCGCCCTGGTTCATCAGCGTCATGGCGGCGTCGCGCTCGCGAGGCGGGTTGAACCACTCGCCCAGCCAAACCACACGCACCGTGGCAGCCGGGTTTACCGAGCGCATGCCCATGGCAAAAGCGTTGATGCCCTGGATCACCTCAGGAATCGGGAAACCCGCCACGTAACCGGCCTGGGTGGCCATGCGGCCTGCCGCAATGCCGGCGAGGTAGCGGCCCTCGTAATAACGGGCATTGGCTGTGGCCACGTTGGGCGCGGTTTTGTAGCCGGTGATGGACTCGAACTTCACACCCGGGAATTCTTTGGCGACCTTGAGCGTGGGCTCCATGTAACCAAAGCTTGGGGTAAAAATAATGCCGTGCCCCTGGCGTGCCAGGTCGCGGATGACGCGTTCAGCGTCGGCGCCTTCGGCCACGTTATCCACAAAATGGGTTTGCACCTGGCTCCCCAGCGCAGCAGCCACGGCAAGTCGGCCTTGTTCGTGCTGGCGCACCCAACCGGCTTCGGTCAGCGGCGCCACGTACACAAAAGCGGCCTTCAACGGCGCCCGTTGGAGCGGTGTCGGGCTGGCCGTTTGGGCCGTGGTGGCGGTGGGAAAAGAAAAGAAAAAACTGGTGACCGCCCAGGCGCAGGCGCGCCGGGTCACGAGGTTTTTGTACATGGTGTTCCTCTACATGGCTTCCGGGAATGAAAAAAGCGAGCCGGGGAAGCACCGGCTCGCTGGGTCGTATTTTAAAACACAAGCCGAGTTGGCCTTCAACTTCGTCGATTCAGGCCATGCACAGGAAGGTTCATGCAAAGACATGCGCATCGGTCAATGCCTTGGGCGTGCATTCTTTGAGAAGGCTAAGTGCAATTACGTAGCGACAACGGGAGGTTTTGCATTTCCAATCGATACTCAGCGACACTTGAAAAATGGCGCATATCACACGTCAACCTGGAGTCAAAAAAATGAAACACAAGGACATACATGATGTTATTGGTGGCTTGGGGCTGGCTGCCTTGGGCACGTTTGCGGCGGTCTTCGCCCAACGCTACGAGTTCGGCGACCTCAACCGCATGGGCGCCGGCTTCTTCCCTGTCTCATTGGGCGTCTTGCTGGCGGTGCTCGGGGCCATGATAGCGATCCCTGCCTTTTTTCGCAGCGGGTCAGCTGTCCAGGTGAGATGGAAGACCTTTGGCTTGGTGATGGCCAGTATCGTGGTCTTCGCCCTCACGCTGAAGGTGTTGGGCCTGATTGTTGCAACCATGTTGTCCGTGGTGCTGGCATCGCTGGCCGACGACGACACCAACTGGAAGAGTCGCATCATGATTGCAGCGGGCGTGGCCTTGGTGACCTACCTTGTGTTTGGCTTGTGTTTGAG
>JAUXXN010000081.1 GCA_030684755.1 Hydrogenophaga sp. | reverse complement strand
ACGGCGGTGCTGGCCAAAGACGCCGAAGAAGCGCTGTTGTTTCGCGACATGCAAAGCGACATCGTGCAGCAGGTCATGCGCCGTCTGGCCGCTGTGGAAGTGCTTTAAGCACGCTCTGAGCCCAGCCCATGCAAGTCGCCGCGCCCCAACTTGACGCCCAACTGCAGCGAGGCCTGAAAAGCCTGTACACCCTGCACGGCGACGAGCCGCTGCTGATTCAGGAGGCCGCCGATGCCTTGCGCGCCGTGGCTCGCCAGCAAGGCTACACCGAGCGCACGGTACACACCGTGGCCGGTGCCCACTTCGACTGGAGCGAGGTGCTGGCCAGCGGTGGCTCGCTCAGCCTGTTTGCCGACAAGCAGCTGATTGAAATCCGCATTCCATCGGGCAAGCCTGGCAAAGACGGTTCGCAGGTCTTGCAACAGTTGGCTCAGGCGGCTCAAGGCAACGACAGCATGCTCACGTTGGTGATCTTGCCCCGGCTGGACGCCGCAACGCAAAAGGGCGCCTGGTTTGCGGCCCTTGACAGCTTCGGTGTGACGGTGCGCGTGGACCCGGTGGACCGCAAGGCCCTGCCGCAGTGGATCGCCCAGCGCTTGCAGCAACAAGGCCAGCGCGTGGCCGCAGGGGAAGAGGGCCAGCGCACGCTGCAGTTTTTTGCCGATCGGGTGGAAGGCAATCTGCTGGCCGCACACCAGGAAATCCAGAAGCTGGCGCTGCTGCACCCGGCCGGCGAACTCGGCTTTGACCAGGTGGAAGCGGCGGTGCTCAACGTGGCGCGCTACGACGCCTTCAAGCTCGCCGAGGCGGTGCTGGGTGGCCAAAGTCTGCGCGTGCAGCGCATGCTGGACGGCCTGCAGGCCGAGGGCGAGGCGGCGGTGCTGGTGCACTGGGCGCTGAGTGAGGACATCCGCACGCTCAACCGCATTCGCCGGGCCATGGATGCCGGCCGCCCGCTGCCCATGGCCTTGCGTGAAAACCGGGTGTGGGGCGCCAAAGAAAAGCTCATGGAACGCGTGCTGCCGCAGCTGACCACGCCCACCCTCACGCGCTGGCTGCGCGACGCGCACACGGTGGACGGCATCGTCAAAGGCCTGAAACAGCCCGACTGGCCAGCCGACCCCTGGGTGGCGCTGCAGCAACTGGCCCTGCGCGTGTCGCAAGGCTGCGCGTTGCGCTGAAATCGACTGGACGGCGCTGAGCGCGATCAGCCGAACGACGGCAGCTCGGGCTTGTGCACCGGCTTGCCGGCGGCCACCCAGGCGTCGAAGCCGCCAGCGATGGACTTCACGTTGATGTAACCCATCTCTTGCATGGCAGCCGCCGCCAGTGCTGCACGACCGCTGGTCTTGCAGTACAGCACCACTTTCAGGTCGCGCGCGGTGAGCGCCGGGGTGCTGCTGAGCTTGAATTCGAGCATGCCGCGCGAGGCGTGCACGGCACCGGGCAGGTGGCCGTTGGCAAACTCGTCGCCTTCGCGCACATCGAGCAACACGTCGGCATCGCGAATGGCCGCTTCGGCTTCGCTCACTGGGATTTCGTTCACACGGGCTTTGGCGGCCGCAACGAGGTCAAGGGCAGTTTTCATGGTCGGTTCCTGGGTTGGGTGGTACATGGGCATGCAGCCTTTGCGTGCGCTGGTGCAAATATACACACCCCTGTATGCGCCGACACCGATTCGGCGGTGGAAAAGCCTGCCGCTGCTGTGTTGGATAAAAATGTCCTTCTGCGTCGGACTAAGTCATTGATTTGTGTGTACTTAGAGGATGTCCAGTATCTTGTGCATTCTAGATTCCCAGCTCTGGGTGCGCTTTCAGTGGCGTGTTCAAGCAAACGTCATCAGGTGCTCAAACCCAAGAGATTCCTGAGGTGTCCAAAGACCTTGTTCCCACCTCAGCGCCAGCGCTGCCCCGAGCTCCGGTCCAAGCCAATCCTGCGCTAGGACACCTGCAACAAGCCGGCACTCCGGCTTCTCCCGGGTCCTTCCGTTTTCGAGCAACCATTGGTACAGGCCCAAAGCTGGCCGAACGCAAAGGCCTTGGTCTGCCATGACACGGTTGAAATCCAGCGGAATCCCCACTCCCTTTGGGTCCAGGTCTCCAAGGTATTCGGCACCGTGGCCGCCCACCTCCAGCAGCACCTGGTTGAGTGCCTGGCCGGTGCTTCGGAACGCTTCGCCAGCCCCGTAAACCACCGCCGAGTAGCGTAAAGCAGTCTGGTTCCACTCCCCAAAACTCCAGAAGCTGTTGTGGTTCTCGACCACAAGCACTGGCTTTCCAGGGGCAGTAGCCTGCCGGTAGGGAAGTGGGAGCGGCACCAGAAAGGCGCCAATGGCCCGGAGAGACAGCCTGCCGGCGAACAGGCTCGTTCCAGTTCGCAGTGCGTCCAGCCGCTTCTCATCCCCGAAGATTTCCAGGGAGCGCTCCTTGATTGGAACGGGTATCAGGCTATCCCGCCGGCACAGCAAGAAGTCATTGATGGCTTTGGCGTCGGCCATCTGCATTGGTTTCAGGTTTGGCCAGAAGCCCAGCTCGGGGACCCACGCCACATCGGAGTAGTCCGGAGCGTTGGCACGTGTCTTTTCGCGAGTCACGGAGACCCAATTGGGTAGGGGTGGCGAACCCTTGCGCTCCCAGCTACCCGCCGCTGGCATGCTCAGGTGCCCCTGCTCTGCCAACCCTTGCAATGCTTGCAGTAGCCTGTTCAGCCGCTCAGGGCTGTTGAGCATCTCGGGGAAGAGCGAAAAGTAGCACCGCTTGATTTCATCGAGCGGCACTCGCTTCACAGGTGACGCCCGCAGGAGATGAAGAAACTCAGACATCAGGCAGCCTCTCGAATCTCGTCATTGAGGTGGTAGTCGACGAGCTCGATGTGCTTGCGCCCGGTTTTGAGGTTCTGGGACCCGCGACGTAGTCGTACGAAGTGCTTGAACTCGCCCAACGCGTTGTAATCGTGGATGGCGGTTGCGAAGATGAACTGCACACCGATGGCGTTGGCCAACATGAGCTGAACTTCCCAGAGAACGGGTTTTGTGGCCTTGGCGAACGGGTTGTCCAACAGCAGAGGGCCACCGCCTAGCCGCTGTTCCTTGGCCTGCATATCCGAGCGAACCTGGGACACCACGCAGTAGAGGAACATGGCGGTGGTGACCGCCTCACCTCCTGACAGCTTGAGCTCGGCCACGGGCTCGTACTGCCGCGCGTCATCAATGGACATTTTTAGCAGTTGAAGCCCCAAGGGCTTGCCACTGAGGGACATCAGCGCCTCAGCTGCCATGTCGGTACCTTTGGCCGGGATAGCTGAGCTTTCGATGAGGCGTTCCAAGTAGTACTGCAACGTCCTGCGGCGGTCCTCAGCGCTAACTGCGCTCAGGTGCGAGCGCATCTTGAGAATTGGCTTGCCCCCGACAGACGGCGCCGCAACAGGAATCGTCTTCCGCGTTGCCGAGCTGAGGGTGGACTGCGCCAGCTGACTCAGCGAGACCAGTTCGTCTGCTGCTGCCGAAAAGTCCTGGGCCATGCTGTCCAAATTGGACTGTGTGACTGCTACGCGCTCGGTCAACCCTTCCAGCAAGCGAGCGACATCGGCCACCGCAGCGTCGAACTCGTTGGTGCGCATTTGGGCCGCCAATTCGGGTTCAGCCTGCAGAAACTCCGGGGTCTGCGCTGCCAACCGCAGGGCGTCGAAGGCTGCCCGTGCACGCTTTTCACTTCGGTCACGGTCCTTATTGCGTGTCGCATGGTCTCTGACCATGGTCTGAACTTGTACCTGGGTGTCGGCTTCCACAACAAATGAACGCTTGAGGGCCTCGATATCGCAATCCAGGGCCGTAAGGTGCGCCTCCAACAGCTCTATACCACTCAGGTCTTCAAGCCCCAATGAAGACGTGAGAACGGTTTTACGTTCCTCGGCTTGCCTGGCATTGGCCTGCGCCACTTTTGCATTTTGGTCTGCACTATTGGCGGCCTCATCTGCTCGGCGTGCTGCCTCCAGGGCGAATTGGCGTTCAGCGTCTGTGGTTCGGATAGCTCGCTCCAGGGGTTCTCCGTCAAGGGCGGCTATCTCAGGGGTGCGTGTCTGCAGCTTGACCTTGTTGGACGCTTTCCACTGCGTGTGGGCGCCGGTGGCCGCAGCTTCCGCTTTGACGGCGGATTCGACCTGACTGGACAGTTCCGTCACTCTAACCTCGGCGGCAGGCAACACCTTGTCAAAGTCGGCTTGTTGATACGGGGCGAGCTCGTCCCGGGTGACGCCAGGAAAGTCGCGGGTGAACTCTGACTTTTGGACGTTGATGGCCTTTTTCGCGGTATCGAGCTGGGCCTGGATGACGCCCAAGCGTTGCTCTGCATTGACCCGATAGATGCCCTCGGCCATCTCATAAGACTGACGCAAGCTATCCATAGTCCAAGCATTGGACTTGAGCCAATCTTGCGCTTCGAATCTTGCGTCGTAGTGCTCCAGCTTGGTCCGCTCGCTGTCAAGCAACAAGGCCTGTGCTTCCAGCTGACTCTTTTGTTCCGTGGCGCTCAAGTCTTGTTGCTGATAGCTGGCAAGTGTCTCCTCTGCGTTGAGCTGTTGGGCCTCCAGTACCGAGAGCTCCTCCTCCAGCTGCGGCATCCTCTGCTCTCTGGCAATTCGGCGGGCTTCGTGGTCATCTAGGAACTGTTGCAAGGCCTGGCCTCGCGCTATGCAATCGCCAACCCGCTTGTTGCAATCAGCGATGCGCGTAGCGAGCGCATTGGCCGAATTTCGGGCTTCCACCTCTTTGGCAGATGCGGCGAGCGCCTCCCGTCTAGCCTCCACCTGTTCCGCTTCCAACCGTTCCAGGTTGGCTACTGCGTTGGATAACTTGCCCCCGCCAAATCGGCTCAAATACTCTTGGAGCTCTTTGCGTGCCGTCACCGCCTGGTCGCGGCGAGTTGCCAGCTGCTCGCGGGCCTCCTGCTCTTTGTTGTAGGTGGCGTCCAACCGCAGCTTGAGTTCAAACGCGGCGTCCTTGTTGTGAGCAGCATCCGTGGCAGTGGGGACGACCACCCCGGGCAATCCTGCGTCTGGGGCGAGCGATGCCTTGGAAATCACGATGGGCTTGTCGGGTCGCGTGGCGTCCCACTGCACTTTGTTGACTGCGTCCCACTCGCCATCGGCAACGCACACGCCCAAGAAGCGTGCTGGGTTGCTTTGTACCAGTGCACGAGTGCGTTCAGCGTCTCTCCCGGCATTGGCCAAATACTGGTTGAATGCCCTTGCGGACTGGATTCCCTCCGCCTTCAGTTTTCTCACTACCAGCTCCACGTCGGCGCTATGCCCCGCCACGCCGGTGTTCTCAATGGCCTGCTTGTCGGCCATCAACTGTGCCAATCGCACGTCCGCACTGGAGACTTGCTGCCCGTAACTGATGATGAGTTGGCCTACCCGCTCGCGTAGGGCGGCGGACTCTAGGTCGTCGGCGCGTTCGGCGTCGGCTGCCGCGGTCAGGGCGGGCAGTTTCGAAAGACGCTCCTGAACCTGGTGCCCCTCCTGGATGAAGCTCTGCTCCTTGCCAATGGGCAGGTCATGGGCGGCAGCGCGCGCGGTCGATGCTTCAGCCCGGACACGCCACCCCTGCGCTTCTTCCTGGAGAGTGTGCTGCTGCTCCTGAAACGCCGTGAGCTCCGCGTCGGCCTGCTCAAGCGCAGCAGCCCACCGTTCCATTGCATCCCTAAACGGCTCAGCGTCTGAATGCAAAGTACCCACTGATGCCAGTCTCGTGAGGGCTGCCTCCATCTGAGCCTGCTGTTCATCCAGTCGGGCTTTCTCGTTGGCCAAGCCCTTGAGAGTGATGGCGCGAACACCCACCACGGCACGCAGGCTTATGGCGTTCTGCGCTCGCTGGGAAATCTCGCCTCCCAGGTCCGTGGCTTGCTGCCGAAATGAGCCCGCCTGTTCGAACAGCGCCCGACGCAGTAGAGCGCCGGCCTCTTGCACCCGGGTTAGGAACGGAGCCAGCTCGGTTGTCTGAAGTTCAGCTTGATGCGCAAGCTCATCGATGTTCTTCTGAGCAGCCTTTATGGCGTGCTGCAGCCGTGCTGCCTTGATGTGGTGAACGGCTTGTTCAGCCTCGCTGCGCGTGCCTCGTAGGGTACATAAGGAGCTAGTCGCTTCGGCTGTCTTGCGCAGGAATTGCCAGTCGGTGAGGGTTGCGTGCGCTACCGCCTTGTCTCCCGCTAGTTTCGCCTGCAACTGCTGGACCCCTCGCTGAGTTGCCGCGAATTGGGTCTCCGTCACCACGGAGGACAGTGCAGTTTCTGACTGCTCCTGCAGCGCCTGAGCAAGCCGTGTGCCCTTCCAGACCAAGGAGAGCTGGTGGACTCGTTCCTGACGCAGGTCAGCTGCAGCAGTCGAGAAGGTCTGCAGGGAGCCCTGGAACGTCTGCAACTGGGTCAAGCGCTGCATGTATTGAGGTCGACGGCGCAACTTGTCGCAGGCCGCAGCAACTGCGTCGCGTACTGCGGAAGCCCGTCCTGCATCCATCGTGAGGTAGAGAAAGCGACGAAGAAACTGCTCTTCACTCTGGAATCCCAGAAAACCCTTGTCGAAGCCGCCTTCCGTGGCCGAGAAATCCACCTGCATGCGCAGCATGGGCAGGTCGATAAGGCAGGCCTCAAGATGCCGATGCCAGTCACTCTGTTTGCGGGTGATGAACAGATTACCTTGGCTCAGCCGCTGTTTGTCGTGCAGCCAGTCTGAGAACTTTGACAGGGACAGGATGGGGGTGTCACACAGCCGAGGCCCTGGGAGCTCATCCAAGCTCAGGTTGGCGTCTTCCTCAAAGCTGAAAAACATGCGTTCATCAGGCGGGTCCGCGGCCGGGCGCATCGCCACTGCCTGCCCCGTGATGAGTCGGTAGCTACCTTCGCCAGCCTTGCGCGGGGGCATGAGCCACTCCACGACGATGAGGCCCATCGTCCCGTCAGCGGCGAAATAGTCCCCGAACCGATGGTTCTTATCGTTCAAGGTCTTGAGGAAGCGGTCCTTGTTGGTCTCGAAGCAAGAGAGCACCAAGCTCAAGAATGAGGTTTTGCCGCCCCCGTTTTCGAGGTTGATGATGGTGTCGGTGGGTGCGTGGAAGTCTGGCTCACGCAGGTCCATCGTGACGCCGTCGTACCAGGCGGTGTCGTAGCCGCAGTTGGCGAGGTAGATTCGGGATATTTTCTGCATGTCAGGCGTTCCGGTTGAGCGCGGCGGTCTGGGCCAGGTCGAAGAGGCGGCGCAGTGCCAGCTCTCGCAGCTGAACACGCATGCGCTGGGTCGGGGTGTAGGTTTCGGTGTCGTCTTCCTCGGAGTCGCGGTCGATACGGACCAGCCCAGCCTCGCGCATGTTTTTGAGCGCCAGCCGGATGAACCCCACGATGGAGTTGACGGTCGCTCGTTGAGAGGAGGGCACGTTCACCATCAAAGCGGTGATGCAACGCCAGCCTGGAGCGAGTTCCGGGGGGATGTCGGTGAGCTGCTCGCCTTCCAGCGCTTCAAGTTGTTTGGCCAGCGCGTGCAGGGAGTCGCGGAAATTGGCGACTGAGCCCGGGGGAGGAATGTAGTTGTCATCCTCCAGCCCGTCGGTCGTCGGGAAGAACGTAGCGGCAATCGCCACGTGGGCTAGTACCAAAGAGGCCTTCTGCTGGATATCAAGACCTGAACGGATGTCGGCCAAGCGCACCGCGAACTTGCTGTCGCGAGAAGACGGGACCACGATAAGGCCCCGTTCCGAGACATCCAGGATGGCCAGCTCCATTCCTTGTGCGAACTCAGAGACTTGCTGCGCAAAGAGAGGGTCGGCTCGGAACTGTGCGAGAAGGTCTCGGTATTCCAGGTCGTTGGCTGGTGCCAGGGTGGTCTGCAGCGCCTTGTAGAGCAGACGGCCTGCGCCGCGGTAGTTGGGCGAGGTCGTGGTCATGCCGACGCTCCTTTGGGGGTGAATTGAAGGTTGATGCCGGTCACGACATCGTTGTCGAAGCGTCCTGCGGGTTTGGAAGTCAGGTGAGGGAACTCGGTCTCATCCTCTGAGAACGAGCGGTAGAGCATGAGAACTAGGCACCGACGCAGGGTGCGGCTCAGCCCCTCATCTTCTGCAAGCATCAGCAGCTCGTCGATGCGATACGTTTTACCGTCCGTGAATTTGCGCGCCAGCCAGGCAGTCGCTTTGCGCGTGAGTTCTTCCGGAAACTCGTCTGGGACGACTTCCAAGGGGACGAGTTCGCCGGTGTCTTGAGACACTGGGCCGTCTTCTGGGCGAGACTCCAGCAGGAGAGAAAGCACCGTATTGAGGTCATAAACCTTGGGCCAAGTCGCTGGATAGAGGGCGCTGAGCAGCTGGTCTGCATCGTCGGCGAGACGCTGAGCGGTAAGGTCCAGAAGGCGAGGGAAAAGCTGTAGCTCCAAGTCAGGAAGGCCGGTAGGCCGGCGAGCACGGAACAGCGAGCGCTGGGATGCCAAGAAGGTGTCTCCCGCCCCTGTGATTTCGCCAACAAGTCGCCCGCGAAGGGTGCTGGCGTCTTGCAGTTCGCGAAGCAGTTTGGCCAGGCTGGCCCGGTTGCGGGGCTCCACGGCCTCGCCCAGGGCGTCCTTGACAGCCTCCTCCATGCGCTGGTCTTCATGCTGCCGCTTGGCCACATGGCTTCGAGCGTCCTGCAGGTAGGGGCCAAAGTCCTTGGTCCAGTTGACTGACCCTGGTGCGCGGTGGGCCTGGTGCAATCGGTCCCGAATGCGCTGCCGGTACTCGATGGATAGGGTGCGAGCCCGCTTGGCAATATCTAGCGCGGTGTCGAATTTCCCTCGTTGTACGAGCAGGTCGAGCATCTTTTCCATGAGCTCTTGTGAGTCCTCGGGCGCGAGGTCGAGCATGCCCAAGTAAACCAAGTAGCCCTCAGAGGTGGGGCGATATCGGTAGACGTCCTCCATGTCGGGCTCGTAGCGCACGAGTCGAAATCGCACGGTACGGCTGCTGCCTTTTGCGGCGTCGAAGTGGTCGAAGGTGAACTCCTTGTACCCGCCACTCTTGTTGTCCAGCATGTTGAGCAGCACTTCGGCCACTCGAAGGCCTTGTGGCTTGGACAGGGTGGGCTTCATACGACTGGCTGCGTTGGCCAAGTGCTCCAGGACCTCGCCCTGTGGTGCGCCCATCGAAATGGTGGTGGCCTCCATCATGAAGTCCAACGCACTCAAGGCCAAATAGAAGGTGTCGACGCCCTGAAACAGCCCTGCATCCGACGCGCCGTCCTCCCCGATTCGGGTTTTGTTGAGTTCCAGCTGGAAAAGAGGGCGCAGCAAGAGCAGGTTGCGTAGTTGCCTTGAGAGGTCCAGCAAACCTGAATCTATGGGCTCAATTTCCAGCGGAAGGTCTGAGTCGGTTGGGTGTGACAGCATTTCGAAACTTCTTATACGTTGAGTAATTGTACGCACAATAAATAGATGCGTATAGTTAGTACATTGATGCACAATGAAGGCTATGACAACCAAAAAAGCGGCGCCTGAGCCGCAAAAAACATCCTCTCGTTGGGGACCGGACCGCAGGCTGGAGTTCATTGACTTCCGGCTCAGATGGGACGGTCGGCTGAATCGAGCGGACCTCGTTGCGTTCTTCGGCATCTCTGTTCCCCAGGCCTCTCTAGATATCGCCAAGTACTTGGAGGTGGCTCCCGGCAACTTGGTCTATGACCGCAGTGCACGGGTGTACCTGGCCACAAGCAAGTTCAAGCCGGTGTACGACACGAGCAGCCCGTCCAGGCTGCTCAACGAGCTCCTGGCGCATGCCGCAGGAGTCATCGGGGATGAATCCTGCTTCATCGGCTGGCGGCCGCCGGTGGGGTTCGTGCCCACGCCAGGGCGCACCCTCAGCGCCGTCACGCTCGCCGTGTTGCTGCGAGCAGTGCGGGAGAGCAGGGCGGTGGAGTTGGTCTATCAGTCGATGAGCGCAGAAAAGCCCGAACCCCGGCTGATAAGCCCCCATGCCTTTGCGTACGACGGCTATCGATGGCACGTGCGCGCCTTCTGCCACAAACACCAGGCGTTTCGTGATTTCGTGATTGCCCGGATGTCTGGAGTGACGTTGGGCGAGCCTTCGGTGTCGGGTCCCGAGCTGGACCTGGACTGGAGCACCGAAGTCACGCTGGAGCTGGAGCCGCATCCTGGGCTTTCGCCAGCTCAAAAGCGAGCTGTTGAGCTGGACTACGGAATGACGGGTGGCGTGGTCAGCTTCAAATGTCGAAAGGCGCTGCTCTTCTACGCGCTCAGACACTTGCACCTTGACCGTCCAGAGAGTGGTACCCCTGAGCAGCAACAGGTGGTTCTAAAGAAGAGGTCGATTGGCGGATAGCGCGCCATGTCAGTGCAGTTTGCCTATGGTCGACGAGCGGACCGATGGGTATACGTCGGAGATTTGGACGGTGAATCCGACCGCGGGCTGAAGTGCGGCTGTACATGCTGGGATTGCGGACTACCGCTTCAGGCTCATCTGGGTAATCAAAAGGCCTGGCACTTTCAGCACGCCATTGAGGACAGAAACTGCAATCCTCAGCCAATGACGCTGCTGCATGCGTTCATCAGGGATGAGCTGGCACTCCGACGCAGTTTGACGATTCCGGCGCTCCGGGAGCCATTCACATTCGATGAGGCGGGAATTCACTGGAGCCATCCCCTCGACGTTGAGGCTCACGACCTGAAGTTCACTCATGGAGCGTCCGAGGTTCGGCTCGACGGCGTTCAGCCCGATGTGCTTTTCGAGCTTGAAGACGGTCAACGGTTCGCTGTTGAAGTTCGCTACAGCCATGCGGTGGACGAAGAAAAACTGAAGCTAATTCGGAGATGCTGCAGTCTGGCAGCCGAGCTCGATGTTTCCGATTTGCCTGCCAGCGGAATCAGTGTGGCCAAGGTTACTCAAGTCCTGAGCGAGGCTCGCCGATGGAGGTGGCTCGTCAACGGGCGCATCGACGCCATGCAGCGGATTGCCACAAACAATGCCCGGTGGGCGTACACCGATTGGACAGTCCGAAGGACGAAGGGCTTCGAGGTACCGAAGGCCGCCAACCCCGCGACCGCCAAGCTGAAGGAGGCCGCCCGGAAGCTGCCGCTTGCAAAGGCTGAGCTTGAGAGGCTGTCGACTCAAGGCATCTCCCAGGCCGCTGCCCGGAACTGGCTAGGGCAACAGGACAAAGTATTTCGGGTAGCAGTCGCTTGCGCAGCGCTAAGGCTTGACCCTCTCGATTTGCCTGTCTTCTTCAGCCAATTCACTCACGCAGGTCCCTCTGACCCCGCCATCAAGCATCACCCGTATTCTTGGCAGGTCGTCCTGTTCATGAAGTTCGGTATCGGGAAGGCTCGGTTTACAAGCCAGGAGGCTGCGAGATGGGCGGCTATCGCGATGCCGGACCGCATGGACAGCGCGGTCACAACCCTGTCCATAAATCGCTTCTCCTGGACGGCCGCTGCGATACATCGGTACTTCTTGCGCCTCGAAGCACAAGGGCTTCTGGACTCCGACGACTCCCGCAAGCTTGAAGCTAGGGTGTTCCATTCGAAGTTTCGGACAGTTCGCGACTTGCATCTATTTCTCGGAGCGTGCTAGCCGACATCACTCCCGGAGAGCAGCTCAAACCTTTCTTTTATTGAGTTCAACCCGCGTCGCGCAGGCTATCGAAAAGGCTCAGATATGCAGACACCTGCCTGGATTTTGGCAGACGGAACAGCAATCCCGCGCCGCTTCACGCCCTAAGAACGTGTTCACGATCCCTGTGCGAGTAGGGGAAAATTGCGGGATGCGCACCGAAATCTATCCCAGCGACAGCAGCAAAGAGCGGTTCGACCTTATCGCGCCGCTACTGGAGCAGGCAAGGCGCAAGACCAAGCCACGAACGGTCGATTTGTACGAGGTGTTTTGCGCTGTATCTGCTGCGCACGGGCTGCCAGTGGCGGGCGTTGCCCAGCGACTTTCCCAAGTGGCGCACAGTGCATTCGTACTTTGCCAAGTGGAGCGAAGTGGACAAGGATGGGGTGAGCCTGCTGGAGCAGGCTTTAAAAAAATCAGGTGGGCGCAGCCCACGAGACACTGGGGCGCAGCGCCTCAAGCACGCTCTTGATCATCGACGCGCAGAGCGTCAAGAACACGGACACGGTGGGGCTCAAGGGCTATGACGCGGGAAAGAAGGTCTCGGGGATCAAGCGCCACATTGATGTAGACAAGCAGGGGTTCCCGCATGTCGTGACGGTGACGACGGCGGATGTGACAGATCGCCAGGGAGCCTTGCAGGCATTCGAGCGGTGCCAGTCCAGTCTGCACCAAGTGAAAAGCGTGCTGACGGACAGTGGCTACACGGGAGAGCACTTTGTGCAGGGCATACGTAAAACGCTGGGTGAGCAAGTCACAGGTTGGGTGGTAGAGCGCAGCTTTGCATGGTTGGAGAAGAACCGCAGGCTCTCGAAGAACCATGAGCGCTGGCGCAACACCAGCTTGCAGTTCGTTCACTTGGCATTCTTGGCTTTGCTGCTTCGCAGATCGTGAACACATTCTGAGAGCGAAAAACCATTTTGCCAAACGGGAAAGCGAAAGACTATTTGGCCAGCGAAGGACTTTTTTATCCAACACCAGCTGCGGTGCGAAAATCCATGCTATGAACGCGACCAACACCACCGAACTCATGAACACCCTGGGTAGCCAGGCCAAAGCCGCTTCGGCCCTCATGGCCCGGGCCAACGCTGCCACCAAGCTCAAGGCCCTGCGCGGCTTGGCCGCTTTGCTGCGTGCCAACGTGGCGCCGCTTCAGCTTGAAAACGCCAAAGACCTTGAGCGCGCCCGCGCCGCCGGGCTGGCCGAACCCATGGTGGACCGGCTGAAGCTCACGCCGCAGGTGATCGAGACCTGTGCCCAGGGCTGCGAGCAGTTGGCCGCCATGCCCGACATCATTGGCGAAATTTCGGGGTTGAAGCAAATGCCCAGCGGCATCCGCGTGGGGCAGATGCGCGTGCCTATTGGCGTGTTCGGCATGATCTACGAGAGCCGGCCCAACGTAACGATCGAGGCGGCCAGCCTGTCCATCAAAAGCGGCAACGCCGCCATCTTGCGCGGTGGCTCCGAGGCCATTGATTCCAACCGCGCCCTGGCCGCGCTGGTGCAGCAGGCGCTGGCTGAAGCCGGCTTGCCGCTGGAAGCGGTGCAGCTGGTGCCCACCACCGACCGCGCCGCTGTGGGCCAGCTCATCACCATGCCGCAGTATGTGGATGTGATCATTCCGCGCGGCGGCAAGGGCCTGATCGAGCGCATCAGCGCCGAGGCCAAGGTGCCGGTGATCAAGCACCTGGACGGCAACTGCCACACCTATGTGGACGATCCCTGCGACGTGGCGATGGCGGTGAAGGTGGCCGACAACGCCAAAACGCAGAAATACAGTCCCTGCAACGCCACCGAAAGCCTGCTGGTGGCGCGCAGCGTGGCGGCCGAATTTTTGCCACAAATTGGCGCCATTTATGCCGCAAAAGGCGTTGAAATGCGCTGCTGCCCCGAGGCTCGGACCGTGTTGAGCAAGGTGGCCGGTGCGCAACTGAAAGACGCCACCGAACAAGACTGGAGCGAGGAATACCTGGCCCCGGTCATCAGCGTGAAGGTGGTGGGCGGTCTGGACGAGGCCATCGCCCACATCAACCACTACAGCAGCCACCACACCGAAGCCATCATCACCCGCGACCACATGCACGCCCAGCGCTTCTTGCGCGAGGTCGATTCTTCAAGCGTCATGGTGAATGCGAGTACCCGCTTCGCTGATGGGTTCGAGTACGGGCTGGGGGCTGAAATTGGCATTTCCACCGACAAGTTTCACGCCCGTGGCCCGGTGGGCGTGGAAGGGTTGACCTCGCTCAAGTACGTGGTGCTGGGTGAAGGTGAAACAAGGGGCTGACAGCCCAACGCGCTGCGTCTGGCCCGGTTAAAAGGCGGCACTGGCAGCTTGCCCATACCGGCTCTGTGGTGCCTTGGGGGGAATCGCGCGCGCGACCGATCGCGGCTGTTGGGGCGAATATCTTTCAAGCCTGGCTTGCAGGCATGGGTCTCACCCCCATTTCTGCCTTCTGACTGCAACGGCTGCTCCCTACAATGGGTCCAATTGATTCTTTTCTTCTGCAAAGGCCCCTATGGTTCCGCACCTCGTCACCGCCCTGACCGGTCCCATCAACGAACTGGAACAGCGCATCCTGGAGTCCACGCCGGTGATCGAGCGCTGGTTCCGGCTGTAATGGATGGAGCACACGCCGCCGTTTTATTCGTCGGTGGACGTGCGCAACGCGGGTTTCAAGCTCGCCCCCGTGGACACCAACCTGTATCCCGCGGGCTGGAACCACCTTACGCCCGAGATGATGCCGCTGGCGGTGCAAGCCGCCATGGCCGCCATCGAGAAGATCTGCCCTGAGGCCAAAAACCTGTTGCTGGTGCCCGAAAGCACCACCGACATTTTTTACCTGAGCAACCTGCGCCAGCTGCAGCGCATTTTTTATCAGGCCGGCTTGAATGTGCGGTTGGGTTCACTGTCCAACGACATCAAGGAGCCCACCAAGATCGAATTGCCCGGTGGCGAGTCGGTCACGCTGGAGCCGCTGATCCGCAGCAAGCGCCGCCTGGGTCTGAAGCACTTTGACCCTTGCACCATCTTGCTCAACAACGACTTGAGCGCCGGTGTGCCCGGTATTCTGGAAGACCTGCACGAACAGTACCTGCTGCCGCCACTGCACGCCGGCTGGGGCACGCGCCGCAAGAGCAACCATTTCAAAGCCTATGAAGAAGTGTCCAAGCGCTTCGGCAAGCTGCTGGGCATGGACCACTGGCTCATCAACCCCCTGTTCAACCAGTGCGGCGAGGTCAATTTTGCCGAAGAGCATGGCCTGGAATGCCTGCGCAGCAACACCGACGCGCTGCTGGGCAAAATTCGCCGCAAGTACAAGGAATACGGCATCAACGAAAAGCCGTTTGTGGTGGTCAAGGCCGACAACGGCACGGGCGGCATGGGCATCATGACGCTGCGCGACGCGAAAGAGATTGACGCGCTGAGCCCCCGGGCGCGCGAGCGCATGGCCTCGTCCCAAGGCGGCCAGCCGGTCACCGAAGTGATCATTCAGGAAGGCGTGCTGACCAACGAACGCATCAACGCCGCCGTGGCCGAACCGGTGGT
>JAUXXN010000404.1 GCA_030684755.1 Hydrogenophaga sp. | reverse complement strand
GGCCATCTTGTCTTTCACCGACTGGTTGTTGGCGGGAAGAGTCTGACCAAAGGCCTTGAGCTGCGCATAGCACCATTTGTGGAAGTGCACGGCGTGCACGCGGTCGGCAATGCCTTTGGCGGCCATCACATGGGCGAGCTGCTTGGCCAGCGGCTCGTTGTAGCACAGCATGAGGATGGGTTTGCTGGCGGCGGCGTTTTTGGGGTTGACCGCCTTGGCCAGGTGCTCGGCGCGGTAGGCCAGCAGCATCGTTTTGCCCGAACCGGCCACGCCGTGGATGACGCGGTGCCCGTCGCCCAGGCTGCGCGCCAGTTGCTCTTGTTGAATGTCCATCACCCGCATGATGCTGGGCAGGTCGGCCTCTTCGTCGGCAGGGTCAAACAGGTTCAATGTGCCGGGCACGGCCACCCGCACTTCGGGGAACATGATCCAGCGCACGCGGTCCAGTTGCGGCAGCGACATGACGCCGCCGATCAGATAAGGGAACATGTCCCACAGGCGGCATTGCAGCGCCTCGGGCTCCACAGCCTCCAGCATTTCGTCTTGGCACACCACGCGGTGCGGCTCTATGGCGTTGTGGAGTTCGGCTTTGTCAAACTGTGCGCGGGTGATGTTGGGCAGCACCACGCCGTAGCTCCATGGAAACGCCAGCTTGCCTTGGTGGCGGCCTTCGGGCTGCACCAGTTGCGGGTCGCGCTCCAGCGCGTTCACCACTTGGTGGGCGTATTGCCGGGCCTGTTCCAGCGGGTTGGGAATGGTTTTGGGGCCAGCGTCGCCGTGGATGTCCCAGGTTTGTTTGTTGGCCTGAATGAGGGTGGAGAGCCGGAAGTCTTTCACCTCCAAAATGAGAATGCCCCGGCGCGGGTGCATGACCACAAAGTCGGGGTGCTGGTGCTTAGGCCCCACCGCCACGTCGTACCAAAGCAGGTAGTCGTCGTCCAGTTTTTGCTCAAACCGCTCGGCGGTGCGGCGCTCGCCAGAGGTCATGCGCGCAACGCAACTCCCTATCGCTGGTATCAGTGTGGCCATCTTGTTTCCATGTGCATCCCTGTGCCGGATGATGCATCAATATTCAGAGGCCACCGCCAAACACATGGTCAGTTGGTCCATCGGTACACGCGCATCCATCGCGGCCATCTGCCAGCGCTACGGCATCCGCCGGTTGGAGGTATTCGGATCGGCTGCACGGGGGATGCCAGATGGGGGCGCCATTCGCTACGATCTGAAAGCGCCGCTGGACTGACGCGTGAGCGGTTCAAGGTGAGCCCGATGCGTCACGGGATGCGTTACAGGCAAAGGAAGCCGAACGCACCCCACACGCATCTGGATGTTTGGCGCCCGCACAGCGCTTAAGAAGCTTGTTAAATCACTTTTATTCTCAAAAGTTCAGGGAGTTGATAGATACATGTTGCATCTTACTTTTAATGTCATTTTTGAATGGCTGCTCAATCTTGTTTGCTATTGGGCAGGCGCTATCGCAATAGTTATTATTTCAGCTGGAAAATGGAGGCCGGGTCTCAGAAGGCGGGACACCGCAGCTTTGGACGTTGAGCGCAACGGTGAGTTGAGCTACACCCATGATGGGGTTCGATACGTTTATCGCGCCTGGGTCATCATGGCAGGCGTGGTTGTTTGCATCGTTGTGTTGCTGATTGTCTTTGTGTTTGCGGTGATCACACAAGGACCACTTCAATACTCGGGGTCAGATTCCAATTTTCAACAGCAAGGATCGGGGTCGGTCACCGTCTCGAAAGTCCACCGACTCCCCAAGCTGTCTGGCGTTGAACATGAAATGGCTCTTCGCGCCACCGCCGATGAATAGAACCCAGGGGCGCACCGAGGCGGTGATCACGGCCTGGGGCACCTGGGTGTGAGCGCCACCCGATCAGGCCACCGCCAGTGACTGGGGCTGGCGGCTGCCTGCCCACTCCAACTCGGCCAGAACGAACACAAACACCGCCTGCAGCAGCACCCAGGCCACGCCCAGGCTGGTGAGCGGCAGGCCAGCGCCCCAGACCGCCCACACGCTGGCGGCCACCCACAGAAAGTTGCCCACCGCGAGCAGGCGCACGCCCGCCGCCGGAGGCAGTGCCCGCGACGCCAGCGCGCCCGACAGCAGCGCCGCGCCACAGACGATGGCGCCTGACACCTGCAGCCAGGCCAGGGGCAGGCCCAGCCAATCGGACAACAGCCCGGGAAACCCGAAATGGGCCACGGCCATGCCCAGGCCACTGGCGGCATCCAGCCACAGCACACGACGCAACGCAGACATCGACACATTCAACATGGTGAACTCCTTGAAAAGTTTGAAAAAGGGAAACGGGAGCCGCCATGCTCGGCCCGCGCCCGCAGCGGGTCCATGACCCCGCAGGTCATGGACCGTCGGCGCGCCCGCTCTACCATGTGTGCATGCACGCCGCCACCGCCCTCGCCGCTCCCCCACCTCGCCGCGCCAGCGTGGGCGACCACCTGCGCCACTGGCGCCAGCTGCGCCGCCTGAGCCAGCTCGATCTCGCCAGCGAGGCCGAGATGTCCACCCGCCACCTGAGCTGTGTTGAAACCGGCAAGGCCTGCCCGAGCCGCGAGCTGGTGCTCAGGCTGTGCGAGCGGCTGGCGGTGCCGCTGCGCGAGCGCAACGCCTGGCTGGTGGCGGCGGGCTATGCGCCCATGTACCGGGAGCACGCGATGGACGACCCCAGCATGCAGGCCGCGCGACGCGCGGTGCAGCACATTCTGGACAGCCATCACCCCTGGCCAGCGGTCGCTTTCGACCGGCACTGGAACATGGTGATGGCCAACCGCATGGTCGCGCCGCTGCTGGTGGGCGTGGCGCCCGAGTTGCTGCAGGACCGCGTCAACCTGCTGCGCATCAGCCTGCACCCGGGCGGCCTGGCGCCGCGCATCGCCAACCTCAACCAGTGGCGCGAGCACCTGTTTGCCCGCCTGCGACAACAGATCCACCAGACCGGTGACGAAACCTTGGCCGACTTGCTGACCGAGCTGATGGCCTACCCGGCACAACCCGCCAACACCGCGCAGCGCCTAGACGGCGAACACCCCGGCGTGCTCATGCCGTTTCTGTACCAGACACCGGGCGGCATGCTGCACCTGATCAGCACCACCACCGTGTTCGGCTCGCCGGTGGACATCACCCTGCAAGAGCTGGCCCTTGAGACTTTCTTTCCAGGTGATGAAGCGACCGCCCGTGCCTTGCGCGAGATGGCCAATGCGCCGGAACATGGTGGGGTGAAGAACGGAAGCGACACCGGCCGGTGACAGGATTCAGAGAATCCGGGGTCACAGAATCCGGGGTCAGATTCCAATTTCAGGCAGACTCTGGAGATCATGGGCGAGGAAAGCTCGTTTGTCGGTACCGACTCCGTCCGTCTTCGACACCCCTCAGCCGGTATACGCCGCAACGCAGCCTCACGCCTGAAGTCACCGATACTTCCGTTTCCAGCCGTGGGCTCACGCGGCGCCAGTCACTTTCACGCCATGCTCTCCAACCTCACCCCCTTTTTGCTCCACTGGGCGATCACCGCCGTTTCGCTGTGGGTGGCCAGCCACTTGTTCAAAGGCATTCGTTTTGGCAGCACGGGCGCACTGGTGGTGTCGGCCCTGCTGCTGGGCCTGGCCAACGCGGTGGTGCGGCCGCTGCTGGTGCTGCTGACGCTGCCGCTGACCCTGATCACCTTTGGCCTGTTTTTGCTGGTGATCAACGCGCTGATGCTGTTGCTGGTGGCGAAGCTGGTGGACGGCTTCAAGGTAGATGGGTTCTGGACGGCGCTGTGGGCGAGCATGTTCATTGCGCTGCTGAGCCTGGTGCTGGGCGCTTTTGTGCTGGGCGGCTCGCCCGACTTCACCATAGAGACAAGTCCGGCGCCGGGGCAGGTGTGGCTTTGAGCGGCAGGCGACACCCGCACATACTGAGAAATATTCAAACAGCGCTCCACCGTGGGCAAGCACCCAGCCACCACCGCCCTGTGGCCGTTACCTCAAAGACCCAACTTCTGGGTCGGTATGTTGGCGCTGTAGATCAGTTCCACTGTTTTGCCGTCAACCATGAGCAGTTGCACATTCATGCGGCGAAAGGACCACAAAAGGTCCACAGTGCCCAGCGCTGCAACCGGGCGCGATGGGGCGCTGACAGGCAAACCGTAGCTGGTGCGCAGCGAGGCTTGCAAGGTTTTCAGCAGCGCTTGGGTGCGCTCTGGGGTGGCGGGCTGAGCGCGCAGGTGGATGCGCTGCAGGCGCCCAGACTCGAAGTGGTAGGTGGCGGCGAAAGTTTCGTCGGCAATGGGCGTGGCCGGAATTTCGAGCAAGGCGCTGGGGTCTGCCGCGCGCTGGGTGGGTGTGGTTTCGCGGGCCTGCGGCATGAGGGCGCGAATGTCGGCGGGGCTGGCCAACATAGGAGCGTCGCGCCACAGCGTTTGCGCCGTGGCGCCCCATGCCATGCTGGCCAGCAGAAGGCTGGTGAGAAGTTTTTTCATGGGCGCTAGTGTGACGCAAGCGCCCGCTGGTGGCGTGTGGGGGATCGGAATCCCGGCTGCGGCACCCAGGCAAACTGGTTGACCGGGTGCCCCGCGCGCTCCGCGTTGCTCGGCGCTGACTGGCTCAACCGCGCAGAAAACCCAGCAGCGCGGCGTTGAAGGCTTGCGGGTGCGACACGTTCAGCCCGTGTGGCGCCCCGCTCACCGCCACCCACTGGCTGTGGGGCACGGCACGGTGGGTGCGCAGGCCCGAGCCTTCCATGGGCACGACCGCGTCGGCATCGCCGTGGATCACCAGCGTGGGCACGGTGACGTGCTCCAGGTCTTCGCGGAAGTCGGTGGTGGCGAAGGCTTCCATGCAGGCCAATGCGGCGTGTGATGCCGACTGTTCGCACAGCGCAAGGGTGTCGGCGCGCTGCGACTCGGTGACTTGCAGCACGCCATGGGCCGAGAAGAAGTCTTGGGTGAACTGGTCAAAGTAGGCGCTGCGGTCGCGCTGGAAGGCGGCTTTCTTGTCTTGCGCGCTCTCGGGCGTCAGCGGCCCGTCGGGGTTGCTGGGCGACTGCATGAGGCACGGGGTAACTGCAGCGGCAAACACCACGCTATGCAAGCGCGATTCGCCGTGTCGCGCGATGTAGCGCGCCACTTCGCCGCCGCCCATGGAGAAGCCCACCAGCGTCACCTGTTGCAGGGCGCATTGCTCCAACACGTGTTGCAGGTCGTCGGCCAGCGTGTCGTAGCTGTAGCCTGTGTCGGGCTTGTCGGACTGGCCGAAGCCGCGCCGGTCGTAGGCCACCACCCGGTAGCCAGCGGCTTGCAGCACCGGCACCTGCGCCGCCCAGGCCTGGGCCGACAAGGGCCAGCCGTGGATGAGAACCACCGGGCGGCCACTGCCGCCGCGGTCTTCAATGTGCAGGCGCACGCTGGGCGCGGGCGCTGCTGCGGTGGGGTTGCCCAGGCTGGTGTTGGCGCCTGCGGCAGCGCCTCCCAGTGAACCGGCCACGGCACCCAAGGCGCCCCCGGCCACCAGCCCGGCAGGGCCTGCCACCCCGGCACCAATGGCTGCGCCCGTGGCCATACCGGCTACCAAGCCACCCGCCAAAAACACCGAGTTGGCCTCGCGCTGTGCTTCGTGGGGTTCCAATGCTGTCTGGGCTGCGGGGTCTGGGTCTTGCGACGGGATACCGTGGCCCGGACGCGCTTGCTCAGCAAGGTCTTCGTCGACAACCGTGGTGGGGGTGGGTGGGCTGGTGAGTGGGTTCATGCTGCTCTCCTGGGTGCGTTGACGGCGGAAGAACCGCAGCGCATGTGCGGTTGCCGTTGACGCCACGTTATGTTGGTGGGGGTGCTCATGTCCGTGCGGCAGCGAACGGTGGTGATGGCGGCAACCATGCGCCAACTGCTGATATCTTCGGGCCACGACGCGCCCTTTTTTTCAGAGGGGTCGGTAACCAACCATCAGGAGAAACAACATGAACGAACCACACAGCCCGCACCACTGGCGATTTTTCCGCACCGGCGGCTTTGACCAAGTGCGCATGGAAACAGCCGACGACTTGCGGCACCTGGCCGAGCTGGACCAAAAACTTTGGGCGGTGTTGGCGTGCCCCGCTGCGGGGCTGGAATTTGACGAGCAAACGCTGCGCCTGATCGATGGAAACGCCGATGGCAACATCCGCGCTCTGGAGTTGCGCGCTGCGGTGCAGTGGGTGTGCGAGCGGCTGCGCGACCCGGGCGTGTTGTTCCAGCCCGGCAGCCAGGTGATGCTGGCGAACCTGAACGACTCAGACGCTGACGGCGCTGGCCTGCTGGCGGCGGCCCAAGAGGTGTTGGAGCGTGTGGGGCGGGCCGGAGCGGCAGAGGTGTCGCTGGCGGATTTGGCCGACACGGCCCTGATCTTTCCCGCCAACCGGTTCAACGGCGACGGTGTGGTGCCGCCAGCGCTGGCTACCGACGAAGCGGTTCGCGCCTTGGTTGAGGCGGTGCTGGGCCACGCCGGTGGCCTGCCCGACCGCAGTGGCGAAGCGGGGGTTTCGCTGGACACGCTGAACGCCTTTCTGGCGGTGGCCGACGCGGTGCGCCAGTGGCGTGCCCGCGCCGCCGACGATGCCGCGCAGGTGCTGGCCTTTGGCGATGACACGGCGGCCGCTTTGGCGGCCTTCGATGCGGTCCAAGTCAAAGTGGAAGACCACTTCACGCGCTGCCGCTTGGCGGCGTTTGATGCGCGGGCGGTGGTGGCCTTGAACCCTGCTGATACCGACTACACCGACATGGCGGCCCTGCCCCTGAGCGAAGCCCGCGCCGAGGTGGCGGCCTTGCCATTGGCCCAGGTGGTGCCCGGCGACAAGCTGCCTTTGGTGGAGGGCATCAACCCCGCCTGGCAGCACGCCATGGCCGCTTTGCGCCAGCAGGTGGTGGTGCCGGTATTGGGCGAGCGCAGCACCCTGAGCTGTGCCGAGTGGCAGCAACTCAGCGCCCGCCTGAGCGCTTACCGCGACTGGCAGGCGGCCAAGCCAGCCCATGCGGTGGCGGACTGGGCGGCGGACGATCTGGACCGGCTGCTGGCGCCCGCCACGGTGGCGGCACTCACCGCGCTGATTGCGCAAGATGCCGAATCGACCACCGATACCTCCCGCGTGGATGCACTGAACAAGCTGCTGCACCTGCGCCGCGATCTGGTCACGCTGCTGCACAACTTTGTGAACCTGAGCGATTTTTACGGGGGCGAGCAACCTGCCGTGTTCCAGGTCGGCACGCTGTACCTGGACCGGCGCAGCTGCACCCTGTGCCTGCGCGTTAACGACATGGCGCGGCACGCGGAGCTGGCGCCATTGTCGGGTGCGTATTTGGTGTACTGCCAATGTGTTCGCCAGGGCGAAGCGCCCATGACCATCGTGGCAGCCATGACCGGTGGCGATGCCGACGACATGATGGTGCCGGGGCGCAACGGGGTGTTTTACGACCGGCAAGGCCGAGATTGGAGCGCCAGCGTGGTGAAGGTGGTGGAGGCGCCCATCAGCGTGCGGCAGGCTTTCTGGACGCCTTACAAACGCGTGGCCCGCATGATCGGCAACCAACTTCAAAAGATGGCTGCAGACCGCGACAAGGACGTGGAGGCCCAGTCGGCCGCGCGCGTGACCAACGCAGGCAGCAAGGCCGCAGCGCCCGCCGATGGCGCCAAACAGCAGGCTTTTGACATTGCCAAATTTGCCGGCATTTTTGCGGCCATCGGTTTGGCCGTGGGCGCACTGGGAACCGCCTTGGTGGCGGTGGTCACCGGCTTTGCGGGTTTGCCGGCCTGGCAAATGCCGTTGGTGGTGTTGGGCTTGGTGCTGTTGGTGTCTGGGCCTTCCATGCTGCTGGCGTGGTTGAAACTGCGCCAGCGCAACCTGGGGCCGTTGCTCGATGCCAACGGCTGGGCGGTGAACATCCGGGCACGTATCAACGTCCCGTTTGGCGCCTCACTCACCGGTGTGGCGCAATTACCCGAAGGCTCTGACCGCTCGCTGCAAGACCCCTACGCCGACGCCGCCAGCCCGTGGCCCTGGTGGCTGCTGCTGGCGGTGTTGATGGCGGGGCTGTATGCGGTGTGGAAGCAAGGCTGGCTCACGGGCTGAGCCACCGACAGCGCCGCTGCTGCGGCGGTTCAATGCCGTTCGGGCACCTGCTCGGATTCTTCACCCCAGACGCGGTTGATGCGGCGCCCGCGCTCCACGGCCGGGCGCGCGGCGATGGACGCTGCCCAGCGCTGCACGTGGGTGTATTCATGTACCGAAAGGAATTCACCCGCGCTGTAGGCCTTGCCCTCCACCATCAAGCCGTACCAGGGGTAGATGGCGATGTCGGCAATGCTGTATTCGTCACCGGCCATGTAGGTGTGTGTGGCCAAGTGGCGGTTGAGCACGTCGAGCTGGCGCTTGACTTCCATGGCGAAGCGGTTGATGGGGTATTCGAACTTCTCAGGCGCGTAGGCGTAAAAGTGGCCAAAACCGCCGCCCAGGTAAGGCGCGGAACCCATTTGCCAGAACAGCCAGTTGAGCGCTTCGGTGCGCGCGGCGGGGCTCGTGGGCAACAAGGCGCCAAACTTTTCTGCCAGATACAACAGGATGGCGCCGGACTCAAACACGCGCGTGGGCGGCTCGGTGCTGCGGTCGAGCAGGGCTGGAATTTTGGAGTTGGGGTTGACCTCCACAAAGCCGCTGGAGAACTGGTCGCCGTCGCTGATTTTGATGAGCCAGCCGTCGTATTCGGCGCCGGTGTGGCCCAGGGCGAGCAGCTCTTCGAGCATCACCGTGACCTTCACGCCGTTGGGCGTGGCCATGGAATACAGCTGCAGCGGATGCTGGCCCACGGGCAGGGCTTTGTCGTGCGTGGGGCCGGCAATGGGGCGGTTGATGTTGGCAAACTTGCCGCCGTTGGCTTGGTCCCAGGTCCAGACGGTGGGCGGTGTGTAGGGGGTTTTTTCGGTCATGGGTAAAGGGGTGGGTTCGCTGAGGGCAGCACGGCGAAAGAGGTCTGACGGCGCACCGAACGGAAACCGGATCGTAAGCCGGGCGAAAAATATTTGCAGCGCTGCGGTGCAGCGGCCTCGCGGCCCATTCCGGTGTAAGAAGCTGCCAATTGACGCGACAGACCGCCATGACCTCTGTTCTTCGCTTTTTATTCCCGCCATCATTGTTGAGCCCAAATGCCTTTTTGGGCGCCCTGGGTGCCCTGTTCGCCTGCTTGGGCTTGCACGCACCTGCGGCCAGCGCCATGGGCCTGACGGTGACCCCACTGGCCCAGTCTTGCCACCCCACCGAGCGCAGCGCGCCATCCCTGCAGCCCATGCCAGCAGCGGCCCAACAACGCATACCCGAAAGCCAGGCTGTGCCCGGGCGGCACGACGTGGCCTGGGTTTGGCTCGGTTCCCCCACCCGGCGATACCCGCACGGCGCGCTGGGCTCCCCGGTGCACGCGGGCAGCGTGCACGCGCTGGTGAAGACGCCAGCGGGCGGCTGGGAAACGGTGCAACTGGTGCTGCCCTTGCACCGGGTCTACGAGGACCGGGTGCCGCGCACCGTGGACTTGGACCAAGACGGCCGCGAAGAAATTGTGCTGATTGAAGCCGACGCTCTGCGGGGTGCTTCGCTGGTGGTGCTGGGCGTTGACCAAACCGCCCAAGGCCCCCGCCTGACAGAGCGCGCCCGAGGCCCTTTTGCGGGCTCCACGTTTCGTTGGCTCAACCCGGTGGGTGTGGCCGATTTCGATGGCGATGGCCAACCCGACTTGGCCAGCGTGGTCACGCCGCACATTGGCGGGGTGCTGCAGTTGTTGCATTACCGGCCACCGGCTTTGGTGCCGTTTGCAACGGTGATGGATGTGTCCAACCACCGCATGGGTGCGCTGGAGCAAGACTTGGCTGTGATCGTTCAGCAACCCGGCCAACGCCCTACCGTGGTTCTGCCCGACATGACGCGCCGCGCCCTGCACGCCTTGCGGTGGGACGCCCCAGGCCAATGGACCGAGTTGGCCGACCTGAAGCCGCTGCCCGGCCTGGTTGAACGGCTCACACCCCTGCCGCAAGGCGCCTGCGCCACCTTGGCGGATGGGCGCTCGCTGCGCGTGACGCTGTTGCCTTGACGCCGTTGCCTTGACGCCGTTGAATCAACGCCCTTTTGCGGTGGCGGCCTCTTCGTCCACCGCCTTTTGCACCGCCTGGTAGAAGGCCTCCCGGGCAGCGCTGTCCGCCGGGTCGCTGGCGCTGGTGCCCCAGTTGGCATTGGACGCAATCACCAGCTGGCGCACGGGGTCGATGAAGATGCCTTGGCCAAAGATGCCGCGCGCGGCAAAGGTGCCGTCGTCGTAGGTCCACCACTGGTAGCCGTAGCCGCGTCCGGGCGTGTTGATGCCGGTGCGGGCGGTGGTGGCCTCCGTCAACCAGCCTTCGGGCACGGTGCTTTGGCCGTTCACCACCGCGCCGTTCAAAATGAACTGGCCAAAGCGGGCAAAGTCGCGCGTGGCCGCCTGAATGCAGCAGCCACTGATCTCTTGTCCGGTTTTGCTCAGAATCCAGGTGGCTTGCTGCTCCATGCCTGCGGGCACCCAGATTTTTTCTGACAGGTAAACCGACAAGGGTTTTTGGGTAGCCCGGCTGAGCAACACGCCCACCAGATTGGTTTCGCCGGTGCTGTAGAGCCAGCGTGTGCCTGCGGGCACAGCGCGGGGCAGCTGGCGCATGTAGCTCACCAAAGCGTCCACGCCAGCTTCGGGTTTGTGGTTGTTGAACTGGGCCACGTCAGATTGTGGATCGCCGTAGTCTTCGTTCCACGCCACGCCGGAAGTCATGGTGAGCAGCTGACGGATGCTCACGTCGTCGTAGGCCGAGCCTTTCATCTCTTGGATGTAGTCGCTGACTTTGTCGTCCATGCTCTTGATGTGGCCGTCGCGCACAGCCGCACCCACCAAAGTGGAGGTGAAGGACTTGGCCACAGAAAAGCTGGTCCAGCGCCCCTGGCTGTCAAAGTCCAGCCCATAGCGTTCCAGCCGCACCTGCCCGTTGTGCACCACCATGAGCGCCGCACTGCGCTGTGCCTGCATGTAAGCGTCCACGTCCAAAGGCAGCGGCAACGGCGGGCCCGGTGGCAAAGCTGACGGTGTGGCACCGGCGGGAACCACGCGGTGTTTGGCCAGAAATGGCAGCCTGTCCAGCGCCCGGAAAGCGGCGTCGCGCTGTGATGTGCTCCAGAAAAGCAGGTCGGTGTTGGTAGGGAACGCGGCCAGGAAACCCCGGGTTTCTTTGTCTAGGCTCTGCCAGGCGAGCGCGCCCGCGCCAGCGATGGCAACCAGGGCAACAAGGGCGGTTGTTTTGAACTTCATGGCGGTGTTCCTGCGCAAGGTCTTGAAGGTTCCAGAGTCTACGGATCATGCAGCATGCAGGCCGACCAGCTGAGCACCTCGGCACAGGATCTTTGCGGGTCCAACCCCAGTTTCACGCCGGTAACGAGGGTATACCCCGAGGCAAATAGGAGGTCAAACTCGAAAAATCCAACCATTGTTTGACTACCATCGTGGCAAATCAAAAACGAACGTCCGTTCTTTTATCCACCCAACAACGAAACTTCCCATGACCGAATCACCTGCGCGTCCCTGGCATGTGTCCTACCAGCAGGTGGGCATTGCCCAGGCCTTGGAGCAGTTGCCCTACAGCAACCTCGCCGAGCTGGCCTTTGAAAGCTGCAAGAAGTGGCAGACCGAAAGCCAGGTCAAAGCCGCTTTCAGTTGCGTTGTGCCCAACGGCATGAATGGCCGTCTGAGCTTTGCCCAAGTGGACGAGCTCTCGGACGCTTTCGCTGGCTATTTGCGGGGGGTGCTTAAGCTGGAAGCGGGCGCGCGCGTGGCCGTTCAGTTGCCCAACAGCCTGGGCTACCCGGTGGCGGCGTTGGGGGTGTTCAAGGCCGGCTGCGTGCTGGTGAACACCAACCCGCTCTACACCGAAACAGAAATGATCCACCAGTTCAACAACGCGGGCGCGCAGGTGTTGGTGATGGTGGACATGTTTGCCGACAAGCTGCCAGCTGTGCTGGCCAAGACCGGCATCAAACAGGTGGTGCTGGCTTCCGTGTCGGAGTTTTTCCCGGCCATTCCAGGCGCCATTGTGCGGGGCGTGCAACGCTACTGGAACCGGGTGCTGCCGCCGGTGACGGCGCCGCATGTGCGGCTGAAAGACGCGCTGGCCCAGGGCCGCGCCACGCTGGCCAAAACGCCGGCACGCACCTACTGGCAAGGTGTGGGCCGCAACGACTTGGCTGTGCTGCAATACACCGGTGGCACCACCGGGGTGAGCAAGGGCGCCATGCTGACGCATGGCAACTTGCTGAGCAACATCCAGCAGACCCGCGCCATGGGCCTGAGCCACATGGCCCCGGGCCAAGAGTGCGTGCTCACGGCCTTGCCGCTGTACCACATCTTCGCGTTCACAACCAACCTGCTGGGCTTCCTGGCCATGGGCGGGCACAACGTGCTGATACCCAACCCGAGGCCGGTGCAGAGCCTGCAGCGGGCCATGGAAAACTTTCCCATCACCTGGATGACAGGGGTGAACACCCTTTTCAACGGCCTGCTCAACGAAGAGTGGTTTGTGGCCTTCCCACCCAAGACGCTGAAGGCCTCCATCTCGGGCGGTACGGCACTGCACACCGCCGTGGCGCAGCGCTGGCGCGAGCTGACGAAGACGCCCATTGCAGAAGGTTACGGGTTGACCGAAACCTCTCCAGTGGTGAGCTTCAACCCACTGACAGGCACCCCGCGCGACGGCAGCATCGGCATTCCAGCCCCAGGCACCGATGTGCGTCTGGTGAACGACGAAGGACATGACGTGGCCCCCGGCGCACCGGGTGAGATCTGGGTGCGCGGCCCGCAGGTGATGCAGGGTTACTGGAACGCCAAAGAAGAAACCGCCCATGTGATGAAAGACGGCTGGTTTGCCACCGGTGACGTGGCGGTGATGGACGAGACCGGTTTCATGCGTATCGTGGACCGCAAGAAGGACATGATTCTCGTGTCTGGCTTCAACGTGTACCCGAACGAGGTGGAAGACGTGATTGCCGACATGGACCATGTGCTGGAAGTGGCGGTGATCGGCGTGCCCGATGACAAGACGGGCGAGGCGGTTCGAGCCTATGTGGTGCAAAACCCCGACCATGAAAAAGAGGTGATGCCCGCCGACGTGATTGCCCACTGCAAACAACACCTGGCCGCATACAAAGTGCCCCGGCTGGTGGTGGTGCGCGACGACCTGCCCAAGAGCCCGATTGGCAAGGTGTTGCGCAAAGACCTGCGCAAGGACGTGGCCAAAGAATTGAACCGTGGTTGAGCACAGCCCCTTCACCCTGAAAAAGAGAATACCAACATGATCTCCGAATTCGAGACCAAGCTGCTGGGCATCATGATGATCGTCATCATGCTCGGCATGGGCGCGTCACTCACCTGGCGCGACTTTCGCATCGCTTTTCGCAAGCCCAAGGGCGTGATGGTGGGCTTGCTGTGCCAGTACGGCATCATGCCGCTGCTGGGCTTTTTGCTGGCGCAGGCGCTGGACCTGTCGCCGGGCCTGACGGTGGGCCTGATTCTGATGGCCTGCATGCCGGGCGGCACCACCTCCAACATCTTCACCTACTTCAGCAAAGCGGTGCTGGCGCTCTCCATCATGATGACGTCGGTGTCGTCGCTGGTCGCGCTGGGCATGGTGCCTGCGCTGCTGGAGTTTTATTCGCAACTGGCCGGGCTGAGCGGTGACTTCAAGATCCCGGCGGGCAATGTGGCGCAGGTGCTGTTTGTGCTGTTGGTGCCCACCATCATCGGCATGGTGCTGCGCAAGCTCAACCCCAACATCGGGGCCACCATCGAACTGCTGGGTGGCATGCTGGGGGTGGCGGTGATTCTGTTCCTCGTGTTCACCTGGATTCCCCGCAACCACAACCTGCTGGCCATTACGCCTTGGTACGTGTTCTTCGCGGCCATTGGGCTGGGCATCTTCGGCATGGGTTTGGGCTACGCGCTGGCCCGCTTGCTCAAGCAAGACCCGAACCGCAGCCGCACCATCGCGATGGAGACCGGCATTCAAAACGGCCCGCTGGCGGTGCTGATCGTGACGCTGACCTTCACCGGACCCATGCAGCAAGAGGTCCTGCTGATTCCGGTGCTGTACTCACTCTTCATTGTGATCACCTCCAGCATCGTGACGGTGTTCTTCCGCCGCAAGAGCGAAGCCGAAGCGCTGGCACGCGACCGGGCCAAAGACGGCAAGGTGCTGGCGGGCTAAAGTGGGCACGGGCAGCCCGATTTTCTGCCCTGCATCAAAACAACTGTCACTTCACGGTGCTAGTCTCGTTCGCGATTTCATCATGACTTCAGCGAGACAAGCCCATGAACGACGACACACCCTCAACCACCCCGGTGGAGAAACACCTGGGCGCCAGCAATGGCGACCAGCTGATCACCGGCTTGAACACAGCCATCCGGCAAGCCATTCGGGTGCTGGCGGTGTTCATGGTGATCGTGATTTTTTTGAGTGTGGCCGACGTGGCTTTTGTGCTCTACGAACGGCTGATGGCACCGCCGTTTTTGCTGCTGAGCCTGAACGACATCTTTGTGGTGTTCGCGTCGTTCTTGGCGGTGCTGATTGCGATTGAAATTTTTGCCAACATCACGCTCTACCTGCGCGACGACGTGATCCACGTGAGGTTGGTGATTGCCACCGCCCTGATGGCCATTGCACGCAAGGTGATCGTGTTGGACTTCAACACGGTTGCACCTGAATACCTCTATGGCACCGGCGCCGTGTTGCTGGCGCTGGGTGTGACCTACTGGCTGGTGGCCACCAAGGCCAGAACCTGAGGCCAAAGGAAGTCCAGGTCTTTAGCCAGCAAGGGCAGCGGCACCCGCCCAGCGTTCAGTGCGCTGCCACGGCGAGTGCGGACTCGTTGACCGGAGCCACCGACTTGAAGCCTGGTCTGGCAAACAGGTAGCCCGGCATAGCCTGCGCCGAAGTCGTCGATGGCCGTTTTGAACCCGCAGCGCGTGTACTCGCGCAAAATTTGCGCGAATCACGGGCCGTCTTCCACGCGCTCGCCTTCGGTCACTTCAAAAATGATGAGATCCAGCGGGAAGCCGTTGGCCTCGGCAGCGGCCAGGGTGGTGCGGATGCACACCTCGGGCTTGTAGATGGCGTTGGGCAAAAAGTTGATGAAATGCCCAGCAACCTTGTCAATTGGCGTCTCTGCGTGACTTCGAAGGGCCTCGCTCCAGGAGCTGATTTTTGCCCTTACGACAGTAAGCCCCCGGGCCGTCACTGAAGCCGAGGGGGATCTCATTTCAACCATCCCCTCTGCTGCACAGATTCACTCGACTTCGATCTTGGCTTCTTTGACGAGGACGGAAAACTTGGCCGTCTCGCTGGCAATCTGCTTTGCCATTTGCTCGCTGGTGTCACCGATCGGTTCGGCCCCAATGTCGGCCATGCGCGCACGGAATTCGGGCGACTGGATGATCTTGACTATCTCGGTGTTTAGGCGATTAACTATCTCCTTGGGCGTTGCCGCAGGGGCAAGCACCCCAAACCAGGTGCCGATATTGAAGTCTTTCATCCCCGCTTCTTCAAGCGTGGGAACGTCTGGCAGTGCTGCCGAGCGCTTGGCGGTGGTCACGGCCAATGCGCGCAACTTGC
>JAUXXN010000039.1 GCA_030684755.1 Hydrogenophaga sp. | reverse complement strand
GCCACGGCGCTCACGTCTTCCGGGAACATGCCCAGGTTCATGGTGGTGTTGCACATTTCCACCATGCCGCGCAGCAATCCGGCGGTGTTGATCTTGCCCAGGGGTTTGTACATGGCGCTGCCGTCGCCGCCGACTTTGCTGACGTGGCAGGCCACGCATTTGTGTTCGGCAATGAGTTGCTTGCCCAGCGCCAAGTCGGCGTCTTTGAAAATGTCGGCGCCTTGGGCGTGAGCCTGTGGGCTTAACAAGGCGAGCGAGCCGCCCAGCAATAAGGCGGTGGCGACCCAGCGCTGCCGTGTGGAAGCGTGGGGCACAGAGCGAACACGTGTTTGCATGGAAATCCTCCGAAACCGTTCAAAACTGCAATGTATAACGCCTAGCTCCAACACCCCACGGGGTAATCCATAACCCCAGAAACAGCACCATGACCGTTCACGCCCATTCTGAGTGCGCTGGGCAACTCGCTCACGGTTGCTGGGGTGGCTCGGCGGATCATGGAATCAGCTTACCCGCACCACATTGGGGTGGAGTCGAGGGGGAGTGAACAGATACGCAGTCCTGCTCCAGACCCCGTGACAACATGGTGTGCACTGAGTCTGAAGTCATTTCCTACGTCGTTACTTCAAGATGTCGCCTAAGCAGAGGTATTTGATTTCCACATAGTCGTCCATGCCGTGGTGCGATCCTTCGCGGCCCAGGCCGGACTGTTTCACGCCGCCAAAAGGCACATGTTCGGTGGCCAAAATGCCGACGTTGATGCCGACCATGCCGTATTCCAGCGCTTCGGCCACGCGGAAGATGCGGCCCACGTCGCGGCTGTAGAAGTAGCTGGCCAAGCCGAACTCGGTGTTGTTGGCGGCGTCCACGGCTTCCTGCTCGGATTCGAACTTGAAGATGGGGGCGAACGGGCCAAAGGTTTCTTCCTTGGCGCACAGCATGTCGGCGGTGGCGTCAGCCACCACGGTGGGCTCAAAAAACTGGCCTGCCAGGCGCTTGCCGCCGGCCAC
>JAUXXN010000033.1 GCA_030684755.1 Hydrogenophaga sp. | reverse complement strand
GCCACGGTCACAAACAGTTCGCGCTGGCTTCCACGGCGGAACACCGTCATGGAACTCATGTTACCCGGCTAGTTGTTGCCCACCAGACGTGGCAAGTCCACCGACTTGTCAATGTCTTTGCCATCGAACTTCAAAATAATGTCACCCGGCTCAACACCCGCCTTGGCAGCAGGTGAGTCGGGTTCGACGCCACGAACCAAAGCACCTTTGGGCTGCCCCAGTCCAATCGATTCAGCCACCTCTTTGCTGACTTGATCGATTTGCACCCCAATGCGTCCGCGCGTCACGCGGCCTGAGGTGCGGATTTGGTCCGACACCCGAACCGCCTCGTCTATTGGAATGGCGAACGAAATGCCCTGAAACCCGCCCGAGCGCGAATAAATCTGGCTGTTGATGCCCACAACCTCTCCGCGCATGTTGATCAGGGGGCCACCCGAGTTGCCAGGGTTGATAGCCACATCGGTCTGAATGAACGGCAGAAAGTCCCCGGTGTCACGCTTCTTTGCGCTGACGATACCAGCGGTGACCGTATTCTCCAGACCAAAGGGCGAGCCGATGGCCATAACCCATTCGCCTACCCGCAAGCGGTTAACGTCGCCAATTTTTACTGAACTCAGGCCCGAAGCATCAATTTTGACCACCGCCACGTCGGTTCGTTTGTCAGCACCCACCACCGTGGCCTTGAATTCGCGCTTGTCTGGCAGCGTCACTATCAACTCGTCAGCGCCTTCCACCACATGGGCGTTGGTCATGATCAAACCGTCGGAACTGAGAATAAAGCCAGAACCAACGCCCCTTGGCTGTACCTCCTCCGAGGGACCGCGCTCGGAGCGTGGGCCTCGTGGCGTCACACCGGGTGGCACCGGAATGCCAAAGCGCCGGAAAAACTCCAACATCTGCTCGTCGGCACCAGAACCAGCGTTGGCACTAACACTGGCCCGTTCTAGGGTGCGGATGTTAACCACGGAAGGGCCCACCAAGTCCACCAAGTCGGTAAAGTCGGGTAAGCCGCGTACGCTGGGCGCGACAGGCACCACCGGCGTCTGAGCAGACAGGTTTTGTGGAAGCAACAAAGCGGCGGTGCCTCCAGCAGCAAAAACAGCCGCAGCCGCAACAGCAACCGCAGGTTTGCAAGCGAAATAGCGAAGCTTCATAACAATCCCATGAAAAAAGGCAACAACACAGAATAGTTCAAAGTCGGAAAGCTCCCAATGCATCGGGGCTTTATGCACACTGGTGTCAGCGCGTCCGCTCCAGCGCGTAGGCGAAGCGGCGCAGCGTAGCGGTAGGTACTTCGCCCAAAGCGGTCAGCCAGTAGGCGCCCAAGCGTCGGCTCAAAGAGTGCGTAGCCCCCGTGATCAATGATTTTTCTTGAGCATGACGCTGAGGATCAAACGGTTCAACAAATAAAGACACCGAGGCCAAGCCATCCGAAAACACCCACTGCATCGGTGCCGCCCCACCGCCCGGCACCTCTGGCACTTCACGGGTATGGCAACTCATGGGCAAAAATCCGGGCACAGATTCTTTTAGGCGCCAACCTTCTGCCTCAGCTGTGGTTTTTTTAAGTACTGGCCGCTGCACGTCATAGCCCTTGGTGTCTTTCATCAAGCGGGTGAGTTTGCCCATGCTCACCGGCGCGTCCAACTGCAGTTCCGAAAACGCCACCTGCTCTAACACCGCACCTTGCTCACCCAGAGTTTGAAGCTTCACCACCAACCCCGTTTTTTTCTCT
>JAUXXN010000402.1 GCA_030684755.1 Hydrogenophaga sp. | reverse complement strand
CATGTGCTGACAGGTACGCTGTTCGGCTTGCTGGGTCCACTGCAGTTTTTCAATGTGCTTCGCCACCGATTCGGCCTGCTGCACCGTTTGACAGGTTGGGTATTTGTGCTGTCGGGATGGGCGTTGGGGCTGTCTGGCTGGGGTCTGCTGATGGGGGTTGAACATATTTCAACGGAGCTTCTGGTTGTGGCGCGAGGTATTTTTGGTCTGGCACTGATAGCCGCACTGGTGCAAGCGGTCTTGGCCGCGCTGGCTGGCGATATCGTTCGACACCGGGCTTGGATGATTCGCGCATACGTCATTGGCATGGGGTCGGGAACTGCTGGGCTGGTCATGCTCCCCATCTATCTGGCCACTGGAGAGCCGGTCTACGGTTTGTTCTCTGACATCGTCGTTATCGGCATGTGGTTGATCAGCATCCTGGTGGGCGAATGGGTTATCCGGCGGTTGGCGTTTCACAAACCTCAGCTGTCCACGGCGGTATGACTCAGATGAACCACAAGAGAGAAAAACGCATGGTCCTCAACACCATTGACACTCACCGGGCGACCATGCTGATGGGTGCGTTCATGTTGTTCGCCTACGGTACCTGGGGTGGCGCTAGCGCATGGATGAATGCAGGTGCAAAGACCGCCCTGAAAGTCGGTCTGTTTCCGCCGATCCCCGGTGGTTTGTTCAAGCTTGTTTTTGCCTTTGGGTTGATCGTATTGGGGTTGGCAAAATCCAAAAGTTTCTACGGAGCGTCCGTATGAAAGCCGCTGTTTGCAGACGCTATGGCCCACCATCCGTTGTCACAGTGCAAGAGCTGCCAGACCCCGTGCCTGGCCCAGGTGAGGTTCTGATCGAAGTTGAGGCTGCGGGGCTGACTTCGGGCGATGCCAGGATTCGTGCAGCCCGTGCCCCTGCAGGTATGGGACCCATGATCCGACTGGCATTTGGGCTTTGGGGCCCACGTCGCGAGGTGCTTGGGCGTGAATACGCTGGGCGGGTGGTGGGCTTGGGTGCCGGGGTTGACAGGTTTCAGGTCGGCGATGCGGTGTTTGGCATCACCGATGGAATGCGTCTGGGCGCGCATGCAGAACAGGTGGTGGTGAAGTCAGATGGATTGATCTTGCCGCGCCCAAAAAGCCTTAGCGATGCTGAGGCTGCCGCGTTTTTCTTCGGCGGATTGACCGCGGCTGATTTTTTATGGGACCAATGTTCGCTTAAGCCGGGTGAGAGGCTTCTGGTTGTTGGCGCCACGGGCGCTGTAGGTTCGGCGGCGGTGCAGATCGGAAGAGCTGCAGGAGCGCATGTCACGGCACTGGCCAGTGCGGCCAATTTGAAGTTGGCGCTCCAGTTGGGCGCCCACGAAGCGAAGGAGTACCGACTTGGCCCGGGCTCCGACTTGTTTGACGTGGTTCTGGATGTACCAGGACCGCTGCCTGTTGCAACGGAGCGTCTTGCTCCGGGCGGGCGTTTGGGGCTGGTCACAGCGAACCTGATTCAAATGGTCGGCGCCACCCTGAATCCAAAGCGATCGAGTGGGCGGCGTGTCTGCGCGGGCGTGATCAAAGAAAACCGCCGGGCAATGGATCGGCTGATTGGCTTGCATGCAAGCGGCAAATACCGCCCTTTGCTGGGAGAAATCTTCAGGCTGTCCGATATCCAAGACGCCCATGCAGCTGCCGAGAGTGGCCACAAACGGGGCAACCTCGTTCTCAAGATGGATCCGTTTGCCTGAATAAGGTCGCTACTAAAAATGATGACCAATTCTCTGTGAAATGGCATCGGCAGGCTATCAGCCTGCAATTGTTCAATACAAAAGGTGAGGAATTACGTGACGAATGGTATTCAATACAACGCGGATCTGGTTCAAGAAATGCTTGACGATCACCGCGCGCTGCTTGCAATTTATGGCGATCTGGTCAAGGCCGTCGACAACAAAGACGGTTCAGTTTTCAAACTGACACTGATCAGATTCAAGTCCATGCTCGTGGCGCATTTGTTGAAGGAGGCTGTCAAACTTTATATATACCTCCGGCAGAAATTAAAAGGTGATGAAGGTGTTTACCATTTGGTGACCAGCTACAAGAGTGAAATGGATGGAATCAGCCGAGTTGCGATGTCTTTCGTGGATGAATACACCGCTAAATCTATTCATGAAATTGATTTCGTGCAGCTTTCAGCACGACTCCGTGAAATTGGTTTGGTGCTGGGTGATCGCATCCGCAGAGAAGAAATGGAGCTTTATCCGCTTTACCATGATCTTTATTGATGGGATGGACCGCAGCGTTGGTGTGAATGCATACCAAGACGACCGTGATTTTTCAATAACCGTTCTGCGCATGGCCTTGGTGGCACTTTGAACCAGCGGTGAAGAAAAAAATGCAGTCGAAAATCGCCGTCGTGTACGGGGGTGTTCACGCGTCTTGTGCCAAGTTTTGGCTGGTCTGATCGGGTCTTCATCTCCGCTCGCAACCCGACCCGTGAGGCGCTTGCCGCCTTGTTGGGATTGCGAAACTGCTTCTGCGCTGTTCTTGGGGTCGCTCTGGCGCAAAATACCGCCATGACGCTCACCGAACTCAAATACATCGTGGCCGTGGCTCGCGAGAAACACTTTGGCAAAGCGGCCGAAGCCTGTTTTGTGTCGCAACCCACCCTGTCTGTGGCCATCAAGAAGCTGGAAGAAGAGCTGGAGTTGAAAATCTTCGAGCGCAACGCCAGCGAAATCGCTGTCACGCCGCTGGGCGAAGAGATCGTGCGCCAGGCGCAAACGGTGCTGGAGCAGGCCGCCAGCATCAAAGAAATTGCCAAGCGCGGCAAAGACCCGCTCACAGGCCCGCTGCGCCTAGGTGTGATCTACACCATCGGCCCGTATCTGCTGCCCGACTTGGTGCGCCAAGTGATCGACCGCACGCCACAAATGCCGCTGATGCTGCAGGAGAACTTCACCGTCAAGTTGCTGGAGCAATTGCGCCTGGGCGAGATCGACTGCGCCATCCTGGCCGAGCCGTTTCCCGACACCAATTTGGCCATTGCACCGCTGTACGATGAGCCGTTTTTGGCTGCAGTTCCAGTGACGCACCCGCTGGCACAGAACATTGACATTACCAACGAAGAGCTCAAACGAGAAACCATGCTGCTGCTGGGCACGGGCCATTGTTTCCGCGACCATGTGCTAGAGGTTTGTCCCGAGTTCGCTCGTTTTTCAAGCGATACCGAAGGCATCCGCAAGAGCTTTGAAGGCTCGTCGCTGGAGACCATCAAACACATGGTTGCCGCTGGCATGGGTGTGACGCTGGTGCCTCGCTTGTCGGTTCCGTCTTCGGCTTTGGAAGGTTCCGCC
>JAUXXN010000021.1 GCA_030684755.1 Hydrogenophaga sp. | reverse complement strand
TGGGCGGCAACACAAAGGTGCATTCCGACAGGTTGGTCCAGTCGGTGAAGTGCTGCATGGTCTCGGTGGACAGGTCACTGCCGTCGAGCACCACGGCCAGCGGGTTGCCTCGGTAGGGCGTGGCGGTGAACACGTCCACCTGTTTGAAGGGTCTGGGTTTGTGGGTCATGGGGTTTGGGTTCCGGAGTTGGAAGCTCCGGCTACGGTGGTTGTGCTCAGTGGCTGCTGCGGATGGTTTGGGCCAGCGCCGCAATGCCGGTGCGGATTTGTTCCACGTTGGCTGTGACAAAGCTCAGGCGCAGGGTGCGCGGGTCGGCGTGGTCGGCGTAAAACGCGCTGCCGGGCACAAAGGCCACGTTGTTCGCCAATGCCTTGGGCAGCAGTTCAAGGGCGTCCATGCCCTTGGGCAGGCGCACCCACAAAAACATGCCGCCGTCGGGTTCGTTCCATTGCACATCCAGCCCGGCCATTTCAGTTTTCAGGGCGTCCAGCATGGCGTGGCACTGGCGCTTGTACAGCGCGCGGATGGTGGGAATGTGGCGATCCAAGAAGCCGTCTTTGATAACCTCGGCCACCACGCGCTGGTTGAAGCTGGGGCTGTGCAGGTCGGCGGCTTGTTTGGCTTGCAGCAGTTTGGGGTACACGCTGGCGGGCGCCACCAGAAAACCGAGGCGCAAACCCGGTGCCAAAATTTTGGAAAACGAGCCCAGGTAAATGCAGCCGTCGGGGTTCAGTGCGGTCAGCGGTGTGGGCGGGGGCTGGTCAAACCACAAATCGCCGTAGGGGTTGTCTTCCACCAGCGGCAGGCCCAGCCGGGCGGCGGCGTCCACCAGCGCTTGGCGCCGGGCCAAGTCCATGCTGCGCCCGGTGGGGTTTTGGAAGTTGGGCAGCACATACAGAAAACGCGGCGCGGCCTGTGGGTTGGCCACCGGGTCCAGGTCCAGCGTGAGCAGGCGGCGGCGCTCCAGGCTCTCGGGGTGGTCAGCGCCCGCGCCCAGTTGTTCCAGCAACGCGGCCACGTCCACGCCGCCCTCGTCGCTGGCCACGCCTTCAATCACCGGTTCCATGGGCGAAAACGCCTGCAGTGCGCCGAGATAGGTGGGTGTTTCTACCAACACGCGGCTGCCCGCGTCGATCAGCACCTTGCCCACCAGGTCTAGCCCTTGCTGGCTGCCGGTGGTGATGAGCACCTGCGCCGGGTCCACCGCCCAGGGCAGGCTGGCCGCCACCCATTCGCGCAGCGGCGCAAAGCCCTCGCTGGCGGCGTATTGCAGCGAGGCGCGCCCGCTCTCCAGGCCGTGGCCGTGCAGCACCTGCTCGCAGGCTTTGGCGAACGCGTCCACCGGAAAGGTTTCGGTGGACGGCAAGCCGCCCGCAAAACTGATGATGCCGGGCTTTTC
>JAUXXN010000018.1 GCA_030684755.1 Hydrogenophaga sp. | reverse complement strand
TCGCGACAGCCGCGAGGTGCACCAGGGCGTGCGCCGTGCGGTGGAGTCGGCCCTGGCCGCGCCGCGCTCAGTGGCGGCGGGTGCGGCGGCGCAAGCCGCGCTGGCGCCGGGTGATGCGGCCCCAGACCCCACGCCCCGCCCCGATGCGCCCACCTGGGCGGCACCCAACCGCCTGCCCTCGACCCTGGGCAGCGCACAAAACAGCTTGCCCCTACAACGCTACACACCGCCCGACCCGATCGGCCAACGCGTGAGCGACCTGAGCGCCTTGTGGGGCCACAACGCAGGCCGATCCTTGCCGGGCTCAACCCACGCACAGGCTTGGGCAGCGCCTGTAGGTGGCACAAACACCAACGCGCCATCTGCACAGCCAGACCCGTTTGACAAGCTGCGCGCAGACCCCAGCGAAGCCACCGCACCCGCTTGGCCCGCTGGCGAATGGCCGCTGGGCCGCGCCATCGCGCAATTGCAGGGCGTTTACATATTGGCCGAAAACACCCAAGGCCTGGTGGTGGTGGACATGCACGCCGCGCACGAACGCATCGTCTACGAGCGCCTGAAACAGCAGCTGGACGACGAGCAACTGGCCAGCCAGCCGCTGCTGATACCCGCCACGTTTGCCGCCACGCCCCAAGAAGTGGCCACCGCCGAAGACAGCGCCGTGGTGCTGGCCATGCTGGGGCTGGAGGTGGTCCCGTTTTCACCCAAAACGCTGGCGGTGCGCGCCGTACCCACCACGCTGGCCCAAGGCGACCCAGTGGAGCTGGCGCGCAGCGTGCTGGCCGAGCTGGCCCAGCACGACGCCAGCACCGTGGTGCAGCGCGCTCGCAACGAACTGTTGGCCACCATGGCCTGCCACGGCGCGGTGCGCGCCAACCGGCGCCTGACGCTGGATGAAATGAACGCCCTGCTGCGCCAGATGGAAACCACCGAGCGCAGCGACCAGTGCAACCATGGGCGCCCCACCTGGCGCCAAGTGGGCATGAAAGAGCTGGACGCGCTGTTTTTGCGCGGGCGGTAACAACGCACCAAAACCGTGATACCCCTCGGGTTTACCCGCCCACGCAACGCACCATAAGTAAAACTACCGCACCATTAAAGAGCGTTTTACGTGGCGAAATGCCAGTTTTGCATAATGTCATGCACTTATTTGGAGCACGACACTATGAAGTACGCATCGGTTCACGATTTCCTCGCCCACGTTGAGCAGCGCAACCCCGGCCAACCCGAATTCCTGCAAGCCGTCACGGAAGTGATGGAAAGCCTGTGGCCCTTTATCAAAACCCACCCCAAATACGCCGAGCAAGGGCTGCTGGACCGCCTGGTCGAACCCGAGCGCGTGGTGATGTTCCGCGTCTCGTGGGTCAACGACCACGGCGACGTGCAGGTCAACAAGGGTTACCGCATCCAGCACAGCATGGCCATTGGCCCGTACAAGGGCGGCCTGCGCTTTCACCCCTCGGTCAACCTGTCGGTGTTGAAGTTTCTGGCGTTTGAACAAACCTTCAAAAACGCCCTCACCACCCTGCCCATGGGTGGCGGCAAAGGCGGCTCCGACTTCGACCCCAAGGGCAAAAGCCCCGGCGAGGTGATGCGCTTTTGCCAAGCGTTTGTGAGCGAACTGTTCCGCCATGTGGGCGCCGACACCGATGTGCCTGCGGGCGATATTGGCGTGGGTGGGCGCGAAGTGGGCTACATGGCTGGCATGTACAAAAAGCTGAGCAACCGCGCCGACTGCGTGTTCACCGGCAAGGGCATGAGCTTTGGCGGCTCGCTGATCCGCCCCGAGGCCACCGGCTACGGCACGGTGTACTTCGCCCAAGAAATGCTCAAAGCCAAGGGCCGCTCGTTTGAAGGCCTGCGCGTGAGCGTGTCGGGCTCGGGCAACGTGGCGCAGTACGCGGTAGAAAAAGCCATGGCGCTGGGCGCCAAGGTCATCACCGTGTCCGACTCCAGCGGCACCATCGTGGACGAAGACGGCTTCACCCCCGAAAAGCTGGCGATTTTGATGGATGTGAAAAACCACCACTACGGCCGCGTGAGCGACTACGCCGCCCGCACCGGCGTGAAGTTTGAGGCTGGTGTGACGCCGTGGCATGTGCCGGTGGACGTGGCCCTGCCCTGCGCCACCCAGAACGAACTGAACGCCACCGACGCCGCGTTGCTGATCAAAAACGGTGTGGTCTGCGTGGCCGAAGGCGCCAACATGCCGTCCACCAATGAGGCTGCCAGGGCGTTTGAAGCCGCAGGCGTGCTCTACGCACCGGGCAAAGCCAGCAACACCGGTGGCGTGGCCACATCTGGCCTGGAAATGAGCCAAAACGCACTGCGCCTGTCGTGGCCGCGCGACGAGGTAGACGCCCGCCTGCTGCAAATCATGCAGGGCATTCACGCCGCCTGCCTGAAGCACGGCACCCGCGCCGACGGCTCGGTGAGCTACATCGACGGCGCCAACATCGCCGGTTTCGTGAAGGTGGCCGACGCCATGCTGGCGCAAGGCGTTATTTGAGTTCCCCCCGCGCCGCTTCGCGTCACCCCCCAAGGGGCGGCACTGGCCGTCTTGCAAAGCCAGCCCGGCGGTGCCCTGGGTGGGGCATTCGCTCCGCTTGCATCTTCACGCCCTCTCCCGCTTGCGGGAGAGGGTTGGGGTGAGGGTTCTTCAAACTTCCCGAAACCCTACAAACGTATTCCCCCCACCGGGCAGATCTGCTCAAAGCTGGATACGCGCCGCCAGCGCCTGCAATTCGGCCAGCGGCGGATCTTTGCGGGGCCATTCCAGGCCCACGCCGTCGTTGGCGTGGCGGGGCAACACGTGCACATGCACATGCGGCACGGTTTGCCAGCCGTCGGGCTTGTTGGTTTGCAGCAGCGTGATGCCGGTGGGCTGAAACGCGGCCTGCACGGCTTTGGCCACCCGGGTGGCGATGGCAAACAGGTGCCCGGCCTCGGATTCGCTCAGCTCCATCACCGTTTCAACCTGGCGCTTGGTGGCCACCAACACATGGCCGGGGTTCACCTGGCCGGCGTCCATGAAGGCGATCACCTGATCGTCCTCAAACACGATGGCGGCGGGGATTTCGCGGCGGACGATGCGGGTAAAAACGGAATCGGTCATGCTGGAGAGCCTTACAGAAAGCCAAAAGGCCATTCTGCCTTGAACTTTCCCCCGCCACAGCGCCTCCACCGCCCCCATGAAACGCCTGTTCCTTGCCCTCATCGCCACCCTCGGTTTGCTTGCGGGTTGCGCCTCGCTGGACGAGCGCCAACGCGAATGGATCTTCCAGCCGTCCGACCGCAGCTGGTCACGCGGGGCCGAAGCCGCCGAAGGCATGGCCGATGTGTGGATCGACTTTCAGTCCCGCGAAACCGGCCAGCCGGTGAAGCTGCACGGCCTGTGGGTGCCCCACGAAAACCTCGATGCCCGCACCGATGCACCGGTGCTGCTGTATTTGCACGGTGCGCGCTGGAACGTCACCGGCTCGGCCTTTCGCATGCGGCGCATGCAAGCGCTGGGCTTTTCGGTGCTGGGGGTGGATTACCGGGGTTTTGGCAAAAGCACCAACGAACTGCCGTCAGAAACCCTGGCCGTTGAAGACGCCCGCGCCGCCTGGGACTGGCTGGGCCAGCAATACCCGGGCCGCCCGCGCTACATCTTCGGCCATTCGCTGGGCGGTGCCATCGCCATTGAACTGGCCGCGCAGGTGCCCGACGAAACCGGCACGCTGGTCGAAGGCACGTTCAGCTCCATCCCGGACGTGGTGAGCACCTTCAAATGGGGCTGGCTGCCGGTGTCGCCGTTCATCACCCAGCGCTTTGAAGCGGTCAAACGCGTGCCCCACATCGGCTCGCCGCTGCTGGTGGTACACGGCAGCCAAGACCGCCTGATCAGCCCCGAACTGGGCCGCAAACTGTTTGACGCCGCCACCGAACCCAAGGCGTTTGTGCTGGTGGAAGGCGGCTCGCACCACAACACCAACTCGGTCGGCCAAGCGCAGTACCGGGAGGCGATTGCCGGGTTGTTTGGCCTGCCCGTGGTGCGGTAGCGGGTTGAC
>JAUXXN010000014.1 GCA_030684755.1 Hydrogenophaga sp. | reverse complement strand
AGCAAAAAGGGCTCCGAAGAGCCCTTTTTTGTGGCCGGCGCTCAGGAGCGTCCGGTAGAGCCGTAGCCCCCTGCACCCCGCTCGCTGGCGGCGCCAAATTCAGACACCACGTTGAACTGCGCCTGCACCACCGGCACGATGACCATTTGCGCAATGCGCTCCATGGGTTCGATGGTGAAGGCCACGTCGCTGCGGTTCCAGGCGCTCACCATGAGTTGGCCTTGGTAATCGCTGTCTATCAGCCCCACCAAATTGCCCAACACAATGCCGTGTTTGTGGCCCAAACCCGAGCGCGGCAGGATCATAGCCGCATAACCCGGGTCGGCCAGGTGAATGGCCAAACCCGTGGGCACCAGTTGCCAGGCGTTGGGCTGCAAGGTCAACGGTGCGTCTAGGCAAGCCCGCAAATCCAGGCCCGCGCTGCCTGGGGTGGCATAGGCGGGTAGCTGCTCAGCCATGCGCGGGTCCAGCACTTTCACGTCGATCTGCATAGGGCTCGGTCCGGGGATCATTCGGCCTTCTTCATTGCGTCTTCCAGCGCTTTGGCAGGGTCTATTTCAGCTTCTCCGGCATCCGGGGCTGGTACTTCAGTACCGCTATCGGCCTCAGCTTCGGTATCGGCAGCGCCCCAAGGATCATTGGTATTTTCCTGGCCTTGCATGTTGTTGAGCATGTCCATGACCGAAGCGTCGTCCATCTTCTCCGCCGCGTCCAAATTGCCTGTGACGATGCCGGGGTTGAAGAGAATGATAGCAACCATGATGACCTGCAGCACAATGAAGGCAATGGAGCCTTTGTAGATCTGCGCCGTGGTAACGGCTTTGATGCGCTTGCCTGTCACCACGTCGTCGTAGTCGTTGCGTGCGGCTACGCTGCGCAAATAAAACAGCGCAAAACCAAACGGCGGCGTGAGGAACGAGGTCTGCAGGTTCATGGCCAGGATGATGCCGAACCAGATCAGGTTGATATCCAGCTTGGTGGCAACAGGCACCAGCAACGGGACCACGATGAAGGCGATCTCGAAGAAGTCGATGAACATGCCCAGGATGAACACGATCAGGTTCACAACGATCAGGAAGCCGAGCTGGCCACCGGGGAGCTTGTCAAACAGGTGCTCGACCCAGACGTGACCGTCGGCCGCGTTGAAGGTGAAGCTGAAGACCGTGGAGCCGATCAAGATGAACATCACGAAGATGGCCAGCTTGGTGCTGTTTTCCAGCGCCTGTTGCAGCAGCTTGAACGACAGCGTGCGCCGGGCACCGGCCATGATCAATGCACCAATGGCACCCATGGCGCCACCCTCGGTGGGGGTGGCCACGCCAAGAAAGATCGTGCCCAGCACCAGAAAAATCAGCACCAACGGCGGAATCAGCACGAAGGTGACGCGCTCGGTCAGGCGCGACAGCAAGCCCAGCTTGAACAACCGGTTCAACAGCGCCAGGCCCAAAGCCAAGAAGGCACCGATGGCGGTGGAGAGGATGAACACTTCGTCACCTGGGGCAGCGTTTTCGCGCTCCAACCAAGGGTTCATGATGGACTCATGAACCTGCGACCACAACACGCTGGCCACGGTGCAAATCACCAGCAAAATCAACAGCGACGCATGGCCGCTGGAGCCATTGGGTTCGCTGTAAATGCGCGCCTCGGGCGGCAACGCAGGCACCCAGGATGGCTTGACCAGCGCCACCACCACGATGAAGGCCAGGTACAGACCCACCAGTGACAGACCGGGAATCAGGGCACCGGCGTACATGTCACCCACCGAGCGACCCAATTGGTCGGCCAGCACGATCAGCACGAGCGAGGGCGGCAACGCCTGCGCCAGCGTGCCCGAGGCGGTGATGGTGCCGGTGGCAATGGTGCGGTTGTAGCCATATCGCAGCATGATGGGCATGGCGATCAGGCCCATGGAGATGACCGATGCGGCCACCACACCGGTGGTGGCGGCCAACAGCGCACCGACCAGCACCACTGCAATTCCCACGCCGCCGCGCAGTGGGCCAAACACCTGACCCACCGTTTCCAGCAGGTCTTCGGCCATGCGGCTTCGCTCCAGCACGATGCCCATGAGCGTGAAGAACGGAATGGCCAGTAGCGTGTCGTTCTGCATGATGCCGAACACCCGCAGCGGCAGCGCCTGGAACAGGTTGGAGGGGAACAGGCCCAGTTCCATGCCAATCAGGCCAAAAAACAGGCCTGTCGCAGCCAGCGAAAAAGCGACCGGAAAACCGATCAGAAGAAAAGCGATCAGCCCGATGAACATCACCGGGACGAAATTGGAGGACAAAAATTCAACCATGTTGCGATCCGATCAGTGCTTGTTGGCCGAAGCGAGGGCCGCTTCAAGCTTGATTTTTTCTGCTTCGGCAATTTCTTTCGCCAACAGTTCGGTTTCGCTGGGGCCGGTGTGGCTCAGCGGATCGGGGCCATGACCGGTTAAAAAAGCGATACGTTTCACCAACTCGCTGAGGCCTTGCAGCAGCAACAGGCCAAAACCCAGCGGAATGATGGCGTAGACAGGCCAGCGAATCAGACCCCCGGCGTTGGACGACACCTCGCCCGAAGTCCAAGCATTCACGAACAGCGGCCAGCCCTCCAAAATCATCAAATAACACAAGGGGATCAGGAAAATGATGATGCCGCCGACATCAATCCAGTTGCGGGTGCGGTCGCTGAACTTAGAAGAAATAAAGTCGATGCGCACATGGGCATTGCGCAAGAAGGCATAACCGCCACCCAGCATGAACACGGCAGCAAACAGGTACCACTGGATTTCGAGCCAAGCGTTGGAACTGGTGCCAAAAGACTTGCGTATGACGGCGTTG
>JAUXXN010000008.1 GCA_030684755.1 Hydrogenophaga sp. | reverse complement strand
TATCCGATGCGAGTCAATCAAAAGCAACGTCACCGACATGCTGCGCGAAGTGCGCATGGCCCTGCTGGAGGCCGATGTGGCCCTGCCCGTGGTGCGCGACTTTATCGCCCGGGTGAAAGAAAAAGCGCTGGGCCAAGAAGTGGTGGGCTCGCTCTCGCCGGGGCAGGCCATGGTGGGCATCGTCAACCGCGAGTTGGCCGCCACCATGGGCGCGGGCGTGTCCGACATCAACCTCGCCGCCCAACCCCCGGCGGTGATTTTGATGGCCGGTCTGCAAGGTGCCGGTAAAACCACCACCACCGCCAAACTGGCCAAGCACCTGATTGAAAAGCGCAAGAAAAAAGTGCTCACCGTCTCGGGCGACGTGTACCGCCCGGCGGCCATTGAACAGCTCAAAACCGTCACCGCACAAGCCGGAGCCGAGTGGTTCCCCAGCACACCCGACCAAAAACCGGTAGACATTGCCCGCGCCGCTATCGACTACGCCAAGCGCCATTACTTTGACGTGCTGCTGGTGGACACCGCTGGCCGCCTAGCGATTGACGAAGTGTTGATGCGCGAAATTCAGGAGCTGCACGCGGTGCTCAAACCGGTGGAAACCCTGTTCGTGGTGGACGCCATGCAGGGCCAAGACGCCATCAACACCGCCAAAGCTTTCAGCGCAGCGCTGCCGCTCACCGGCATCATCCTCACCAAACTCGACGGCGACTCGCGCGGTGGCGCGGCGCTGTCGGTGCGGCAAATCACTGGCGCGCCCATCAAGTTCGCTGGTGTGTCCGAAAAAATTGACGGACTGGAAGTGTTCGACGCCGAGCGCCACGCTGGCCGCATCCTGGGCATGGGCGACATCCTGGCGCTGGTGGAGCAAGTCACCGCCGGGGTGGACATGGAGGCCGCGCAAAAGCTGGCCGCCAAGGTCAAAAGCGGCGAAGGTTTTGATTTGAACGACTTTCTGGACCAAATCCGCCAAATGAAGCAAATGGGCGGCCTGTCCAGCTTGATGGACAAACTGCCCAGCGGCATGGCCGCCAAAGCCAGCGAAATGGACATGAACCGGGCTGAAAAAGACATCAAGCGCAAAGAGGGCATTATTTGCAGCATGACCCTGCGCGAGCGCACCAAACCAGAAATCATCAAAGCCACCCGCAAACGCCGCATAGCCGCCGGTGCCGGTGTGCAGGTGCAAGAGGTCAACCGCCTGCTCAAAGAATTTGAGCAAATGCAAGGCATGATGAAAAAAATGAAAGGCGGCGGCCTCATGAAAATGATGAAACGCATGGGCGGCATGAAAGGCATGCCCAAGTTGCCCGGCATGGGTTGAGGCTTGTCAAGCCAGCCGCGAGCGTGTCGGCCCATACTCCGCCCCCATGCTCACCGGTTTTGAAATCCTTTTTGCCTTCTGCGCCCTCGCTGTGGCCCTGTGGTTGCGGCCTTGGCGCATGTTGCAAGGCGAACTGCTGACCCCCGCCCTCGCCGCATTGGTGCTGTTGCCTGGGCTGTGGCTGCTGCCCCAAGTTTTACCCAAAGGCCTGGCCATTCAGTTCTCGGGCGCCAGTTTGCTGGTGCTCATGCTCGGCTGGCCCCTGGCCGTGGTGGTGTTGGCGCTGGTGGCCTTGGCCGTATGGGCTGTTGGCTCCGCCGACGCGTGGGCCGCGCTGTCGCAAGCGGTGTGGATTGGGCTGGTGCCCGCCACTCTGGCGCTGGGCATTGGCACGCTGCTGCGCCGCTGGCTGCCGCCCAACCCTTTCGTTTACACCTTGGGCAGAGGCTTCTTGGGCACCGCCGTGGCCGTGTTTTTGTCCGGCGTTTTGATGGAGCTGCTGCACCGCCTGGCCGGTGCCCCCGCTCTAGAGCAAGCCCTGGTGGCCCGCTGGCTCATGGCCTGGGGCGACGCCTTTTTGACCGGCATGTTCGCCGCCGTCTGCGTGGCTTTTGCGCCGCAGTGGCTGGCCACTTGGTCGGATGCGCGTTACCTCAAGCCGCCTGTGTTGTAAAGCATGCTGGTGGGGTGGTTGTCTTGTGGTGGCCTCTGCCTTAGGCGGTCCTGAGTACCGACAACCGAATGGCATGCTGCCAGGCTCGGCGCAGCACCGCAGGTGACCACGACTCTTCAGGGACCAGCAGCACGCCGCGCGCGCGCATCCAGCTGCCCAGGTCTACGTGGCTGGTGGCTACCGTCAACGGGACCGACAGCAGCAGCGGCAGCGCCACCGGTGCCAACCAGATCAATGCCTGTGCATCGGATACGACCATGAGCATTCCCAGCAGGCAAGCCATCACGGTCATGGGGGCCAGCCGTGCCGCGGCATGGCGCCAGCTCACGCCGGCAGCTTCCCGGGGCGGCGAGGTCCAGTCCAGTTTCAGCCCTGTGAGCGCTCCCAGCACAAACAGCGAATGCGCGAGCATGCGGATGGGGGCCTGACACACAGCCAGCACGGTTTCTACCATCCCACTGCGCAGCAGACCCAAGACGCCGCCAAACGACTTGTGTTCGCCTGTGATGTACACCGCCAGCAGGCCCAACACGCGGGGCAGGTAAAGCAAGCACAGCGTCCACAGCCACAGACTGCGCAATTCGGTTGGCAAGGCGTGCCACTGCGGCACGGTGCTGGCATCCAGCATCCACAGAAAGGTGCCCATGCCGATGAACGCCAGCCACAGTGGCGCTGACAGGTAGGACATGGCGCCGATGGCAAACATGGTGCGGTGCACGCGGTGGATGCCGGGCTCGGCCATCAGGCGCGCGTTTTGCAGGTTGCCCTGGCACCAGCGGCGGTCGCGCTGCAGTTCGCTCAGCAAATCGGGGGGTTGTTGTTCGTAGCTTCCCACGAGGTCGGAGACCAGCCAGACGTGGTAACCGGCGCGCCGCATCAGGGCCGCTTCCACAAAGTCGTGCGACATGATGCCGCCGGACATGCCGCCCTTGCCTGCAATCGGCGCCAGTGCGCAATGCTGCATGAAGGGTTCAACACGGATGATCGCGTTGTGGCCCCAGTAGTGGGACTCGCCCAGCTGCCAGAACTGCATGCCCAATGTGAACAACCGTCCGGTCACGCGCGAGGCAAACTGTTGTGCGCGGGCATGCAAGGTGGCGTGGCCAATGGCCTGGGTGGCTGTTTGCACAATGCCGGCTTGGGGGTGTGCTTCCATCAGTTTGACCATAGAGGTCAGGCAACTGCCGCTCATGATGCTGTCGGCATCGAGTACCACCATGTAGCGGTAGTCTTTGCCCCAACGGCGACAGAAGTCGGCCACGTTGCCTGCTTTGCGGTGGGTGCGGCGCTTGCGCAGGCGGTAGTACACCTCAATGGGCGGCAGATCGGATTGGGCCGCCAGTGCCGAACGCAGGGCTTTCCAGGCCGATTTTTCGGCTTCGGCAATGGCGGGATCGTAACTGTCGGACAGCACGAACACGTCGAACTGCTGGGCATGGCCGGTGCTTGAAAGTGACTCGCAGGTGGCGCGCAGGCCCGCGAACACGGTGGCCACGTCTTCGTTGCAGATCGGCATGATGATGGCTGTGCGCGCCTGCGGGTTCATGGGGTGGTGTTGCACGGCCTTGGCCGAGAGGGTGTGTGCATCGCCTCGCAGCAAGACCCAGAAACCCATGAGGGCCGTGACAAAGCCCGTCACCACCCAGGCCGACAGCACCACAAACAACAGCAACTGGCCGGTTTGTAGCCAGCCGCTGTCATGGGCTGGTTGGGCATGGGCAAACAGGCTGGCCGCAAAGGCGGTGCTCAACACCGTGAGCAGCATGAACACCAGTCGGCGCCGGTCAGCGGCACGCTCCCAGGCAGCGGGTGCGGGTTGCGCTGTGGCGGGCGCCTGTGGCGTGCGCGGCGGCAGCACGCGGCTGACGCTGCTCAGCAGGGTGGAGCCCACGCTGTTCCAGAACCCGCGCCAAGGACGCGGCACCATGGCGCCCCGGTGGATCGGTGGTGCGGTGACCGCGTTGGGGTGGCGTTCTTCGCGCAGCAGGCTGCGGTTGGTGGGCGTGTGGCTCATTCGGGTAACAGCAGGTGTGTCCATGTTTCACTGACGGTGTCGTTCTGGTGCTGGAGAAAGGCGCGCAACTCGACCGGCTGGGTGGGGTCGATGCGCTGCACACGCAGGGTCACGCGCCAGCTGCGCGTGGCGGGGTTGGGGTAGGCCAGTGCTTCCAGCACGCGGCCATTGGTGTCGCTGCTGACGCTGACACGCACCGGTGCGCCGGGGGGCAGTGCGTCCAACGCGGGTCCGGCGAAGTCCAATACGTACTGCGCCTGGCGGGCCTGTTCATCGGCGCTGAGCCGGGTGTAGCCAAATCCGCGTCGGGTTTGCGTGACCCAGGCGGAGGGGGGACGCTTCTGGGCATCGCCCTGCCAGCTCAGGGTGTAGGCCACTTCCAGGGGCTGACCCGGGGTGGGGAGGGTGGCTGGCACCCAATAGGCAACGATGTTGTCGTGCGTTTCGTCGGGAGTGGCCAACTGAACCAGTTCAACGCGGCCTGGCCCCCAGGCGTTCAGCGGCTCCACCCAGGCACTGGGGCGGCGTTCGTAGCGCGCCTCGGTGTCTTCAAAGCTGGAGAACTGGCGGTCGCGCTGCATCAGACCGAAGCCGCGAAGCTGGTTCATGGCAAACGAACTCACCACCTTGTGCTGGGGGTTTTGCAGCGGGCGCCAGAGCCATTCGCCATCGCCGGTGACCAGCATCAGGCCGTCGGAGTCGTGTACTTCAGGGCGAAAGTCGCTGGCCCGGGGCTGGTTTTCACCAAAGAAAAACATGCTGGTCAGGGGCGCAATCCCGAGTGTGGTCACGGGCTCGGTGCCCGGACGGATGAAGAGGCGCGCGGTCACGGTGACCACGGTGTCGGTGCCAGGGCGCACCACAAACCGGTAGGCACCGGCGCTGCGGGGCGAATCCAGCAGCGCGAAAAGGGTGATTTCACGGGCATCGGGCGTTGGGCGTTGCAGCCAGAAATCGGTGAAACGCGGGAATTCTTCTCCCGTTCCGCCCACGGTGTCGATGGCCAGACCACGTGCCGACAGGCCGTATTGCTGGCCCGCACCGAGCGCCCGAAAGTAGCTGGCGCCCAGGAAAGCAATCAGTTCGTCTTTGTAGTTGCTGGCGTTGAGCGGGTAATGCAGGCGAAAACCGGCGTGCCCCAGATCGCCCCAGGTGTGTGGGCTTGTGGTGTTGCGGCCGTGGTCGAAGTCTTCACTGCGGTAGGGCAGGGTGCGCACCCCATCCGGTGTGATTTCGTGCAGGCGCACCGGTTGGGTCTGGTACAGGCCCAGGTGGAAATACTGGGCTTCAAACGGCAGGCCCTCGGCGCGCCAAGTGGAATGGTCGGGCCGAAAACGGATGTCTCGCACCTCGTCGTAATTGAGGGCCGCGAGTTCGGCCGGCAGGCTGTCGCTGTTTGCGCGGAAAGGCGCTTGGGAGCGGGCTTGTGCCAGTTCGGTCAGTTGATCCCAGTCCAGGGACTGGGCATGGGCCGATGCCC